>DAOM01000331.1:0-17597 GCA_002501855.1 Candidatus Nitrosopolaris nunavutensis | reverse complement strand
TCTTGCGAAGCTCCTCCTGTTATCATACTACTTCCCTCTATGAGTACGTGCTCTGATGCATGATAGCCACTCATTTCTACATAATCCTCATCATTTGTATATTTGAGAATGTCAATTGGTTTTGGTGCTCTGAATACAAATCCTTTAGTAATGAATTCAAATTCAATAGGTTCTGAGAACATTACTTTCTTTCCTTGGGTCATTTCCTGTCCGATCTCGATATTGGCATATCCGACGACTTTCTTCTGAATTTTCAAGGAACAGTATTTTACCTCTATTCCAAATACTTTTTTTTGTTCGTAGATTTCAATAATACTTGGCCATTCGTCAACCATAGCCCTCGTATAATACTGATAATCAGCTGGAATTGACATTAGCTCCGCATAATATGGTTGTTCTGTCTGTTGAGCATCATAATGCAATTTCTTTACTTCATACCTCTTACCAGATAGAAAATATATTGCGTTTTGATGAAGCTCTTGAATTGCTTGTGGGAGTGTTCGTTGTCCAACTATCCTTTTATTGAAGAATATATCTACTTTATTACCAATCCCTCTGATGCTATACTCATTTAGTTTCTCATATGCTTTCTTAAAGTTAGGTACAAAAAACTTTTCATCGCTTGATAATCTGATGAGATCTTTTGAAACAAGTTTTTGAATAGCATTGCTCACATTCCCGCTATTTTCATTGTGGAACTCATATTTGGAAATCGGTTTATCACAAGCCATTGCAAGTATTTGATATTCCTCTACAAAAGGATTTGAAGGGTCGGTATATGCCGGCTCCTGATCAGCCAAGTATTCATCAGGATGTGACCTGTAATACTGACTAATGGGGTCATTTCCTAGTGCTAGAATAGCATAACCCTCTTGCCCTCGTCTTGCAGCTCTACCGAATCTTTGTGTCAGTCTGTTGATCGGGACAATGCTTGATATGATAACATCAACATCACCGATATCAATTCCAAGTTCTAAAGTTGGTGTTGCAGAAATTGCCATCAATTTGCCGTCCTTAAATGACTGCTCAACTATTTTCTGCACAGAAGGTAAGAGTCCAGCTCTATGGACTTTAATTTTTATTCCCTGTCTAGATAAATAAAATGACAAAAGTTCTGACCCAAGATGTGAATTGCTAAATACAATTGTTTTATGACCTCCTCCAGTTGTTCGCTTAACTAGGTCCAAAACCAAAGATCTGTGGGAACGTAAAGACGGAAATAACATTACAAAATTAATCTTTCCTTTTCTACCTTCGCCTTGAATAACTTCCATTTCTCTACCAAAAAGTGTTCCACAGAACTCACCAGCATTTTTTAGTGTTGCGGAAGCGGCTATTACTTGTAATTTATTCCTAGACAATCTTTCAAGGCGTTTAATAATGTAGTGAACATTGGCTCCAAACACTCCTGTATAAATATGGGCCTCGTCTACTACCAAAAATCGAGAAGTTCTGAGTAGGTATGAAAATTTTGTTTTGTGCCAAAGATGGTAATGTATAACATCGAAATTCGTGATGATTATCTCAGGACCCGAATCTAATATGCTATTTCTTTCATTGTGTGGCGTATCTCCATCAAATATGCCAACACGAATCCCCAGACTTTCTGCAAATTCTCTTATTTTTGGAAGTTGATCTCTTGAGAGTGCTTTGGTGGGGTACACAAATACTCCAAAGACCTGACGTGACGACAAATGTGAGGAGTATATAACCTCGGATATCTTTTGCAATATTGGAAGACAGAATGCTTCTGTTTTACCTGATGCTGTCGGTGCTACTATAACTGTGTTCTTTCCACGTAAAATTTTGTTAACAGACTCTTCTTGAAATGTATAAAGCCGCTTAATCCCCTTTCTGGATAGTACAGAGATAATTCTGTCATCTACAGGTAGGTCATCGACTGTGCTTCCTTGTTTGCCGTCTGGTCCTTGAATTACTCTATAATCTACCACATAATCTTGCTGAGAATACAATACCTCCGTAAGTAACTTATTTTTTGTTCCTTTCTTATTGTTATTGCTTTCTAGTAATCTTTTAATTTCTGATGGCGGCCTTAGGATTCTTTCTTGCTGCATTATTGCGTTCAAATCATCGCTTTTGGCTATACGCCCATTGTCGAACAGATCTAGGAATTCAAGATATGCAGAATCATGACTGTCAGCGTCAGAATGTTTCGGTACTAATGCACAGATCTTACATTTTGAACAACTAAATAATAACCGCCCATCAAAAATCTTGTTGAAATTTACCGAGTTGAAAGAATTACATGCTGGACATCGGTACCTAGACACGATCGGTGATATGTATTTAGGAAATAAATTGTTTCGTACCCCCTTGTCCATTAACCGTGAGATGGCAGACAGTCGGTCAGTTGATAGAATAGTTGTATTTAGTAATTCACAATGCATTGGTGACTGAGGTAACTAAGGAACCAGTAAAAATCGTTATCTATAGTCACGCACACATGGTTCATATCGGGGCGGATAGTATGTTTCCTTACCATCTTTTATCGGAAGACTCAGTATACTACGACGAATATTCGAATCGACTCTAATACCAAATGTGCGCCATTCCCATAGAGTTTATTTAAACAATGGTTTATCTACAGATATCTGTTCTAATTCTACATTTTATATCGTAAAGTTCGCCCCCTATTACTACGGAAAAGACTTCTCTTTTAAGTGAAAAATCTATTCTTATAGTTGTTGTTGTCATGATCAGATCAAAAGTGAAAGAAAGAAAAAAGAGATGGAATTTGTTTCTCTCCTCTGTCTAGTTTCTTTTCTGTGTTTACTCCTAAACATGTACTACAACAAACGGACAGTTGACTACTACTCCTGCGATGCTAATACTTAGCTTTCCAGCCTGCGCTGCAGATATAGTCTGAGTTAATGAAGTCAGGAATTCAGTATGTGATAGATCCTTCCATGTTGTAGCCTGTATTCTCCATAATGGACTGTAGGCTGTGTCACCTACATTTGCAGATGCAATGCTTGCTTGAAATCCCATAGGTCCAGTGCCTTTGATTCCGTTTGTAAACACGTTGAGATCAGACGATGCTCCAGAAAGCAAGGCAGCACCTGTCTTATTTACAAATGACACGCCTAATGCATCAGCTACTTTCTTGACAGATGCGTCAGTTGCTATATAATAGATTGTTGAACCATCAGGAGCAAATCCTCTATGTCCTACAAACGTGAGCTGCATTTTCTTTATATCGATGTTCAGAACTTGTCCTCCACCATATGCCGTCAGATCAGTTAAAGTTCTGTCACTTCTTTCTTTCAACGAACCGCCATGCCACTGCACAAAAGGACAATTAACTACCGCATCTGAAGGAGTTATAGTTAATTCTCCACGTTTCTGTGCAGATAGTATATCAGCTTCTGATTTTAGCTCGCTTTGACTAATCCCTTGTTTCCACTCTACATTGTTAATTCTCCAAAAGGGACTATATGCTGGATCGCCTGGCTGAGAATCAGCTACGTTAGGTTGAAAACCTAAAGGACCAGATCCTTTAATGCCATTCCCAAATACATAGACATTTCTGAGTGATTGTGGTGGTGCATTCTTTAATGCTGGTGTATATGATACTCTTGAATGAGTAAAGTTTGTCAAGTGATCTGCTAGCCCTTTATCTGAAGCTTCCGTTGATATATAGAATACCTCGAAACCACTAACATATCCTCTTGTTAAAGGCAATGTTACAGGCACATTTGCCTTTGTTAGATTTTGGACTAACGTGTGAGCTAATGTCATTCTCTGATTACTACTACTGCTACTAGTGCCGTTGCTTTGTGCTGCAAGCACGCTAATGCTGCTCCCACTTGTTAACGCGGACGATGAAACAAAAGCAATCGCTGATAATAAAATAGCGGTGGTGCTCATCGTCTTCCACATGTTTATTTGGACTTTTTTGTTGTTCTTGTTGTTATTACTCTTTGTCAATGCGCTCCCTGCCGTTTAAGTATTTAAAAGTAATTTTTCCAATTGTTATCCACATCTCATCCAAATTGAACCCAGATCTTGGATGTCAAACAATGCGAAGATGGAGTAATTTACATATTCATTTCTGTTTCATATGTTCAAAAACGAGTTTCGATACTGCTCAATCCCATATTTATTTAAATAACAGAATGCTCTCTTGTTAATAATGAAAACATTAACGTGCAGTGATGCAGGATTTAACTGTGCTGCGGTTATCAAAGGAGATACAGAAGACGAAATCATGAGCAAGGCCGGCGAACATGCAACGACAGAACATAATATAAAAGCTGAAGACATGACGCCTGAGTTGACACAGAAGATTAGAGGTCTCATCCGCAGCTCTTAATTTTTTTGTAAAAACTTCGATATATGTAATAATAGCATTAATCTGTGTTTAAGATAATTTCTTTTTTTAATAATAATGAATTCGCTATTGATTTGTAATGTGTGTTTAATACATATCTTGGGTTTTACTCGGATCCTAAAAGAGATCATAGGGGTCTAAGAAAAGAGCAAGAGGAATACTTCAGACTAATACGTCAGGGTTTCGTAGATCCTGGCTCCTATGAATAGAAAACGGAGCAAAGAACTCAGACGACTACTTCAGAAAAGTACTATTAGAAAACCAAGACCCATAGATAGTACCTTCCATCTATCACAGTAGAATCCTTCCTGACCTAAGGAGGTTTAGTTCGATATAACTAACTATCTCAACATAATAACGTCAGACACGTAAAGATCACCGAGTCCCCCATATTCTTACTTGTTTACATCGTCAACTCTATGGGGGCTCGAATCAACAGAATCATATTTCGTTAAATAGTTAAAGATAATTTAGCGCAAGATGTGATATAATATTATAATTTATTGACACTATTAGTAGTAATGCAATGAGTATACGAGATTCACTTTTCGTGGGTTGTTTCTTGGACCGGATATCGACAAGTTCTTCATATTTTAGACATGAAAGGATTAAAGAACAGGTCTACGCTCGATGGATAATGGAGAAAATGACGTATAATAGCCTAGCAGTGGCTATCGCTGTAGCTACTGGTATTATGTTGGCAACTTCAGGTTCTGCTGCCTCGGTACTGGCTCAACAATATACTACCCCGAAGGCAGGAAACCCGAGCGGCAATTCGCCCATGAAATCAGGTAACACAACTTCCACTGGTGGCATGATGAATAAACCAGCTGCAGGTAATGCGATGTGATAAACTTGTTAATAGAGGGCCATCCTTAGCTCACCATTAATCCTTTGGAGTTGTGAGAGGCAAATTCTAATTTTTCAACTCCATCCATTAAATATACGCTGCACGGTCTTTTTTCTTCTGAAATATGTATTCTGTGTTCCTACTGTTTTTTGGTTTGAAACAAAGCTAGTCCATCTTTTCTATTCATTATGATGCTTCCGCCAAATGATATTGTCAGATTAAATGTAAGGGCAACGACAGCAATATACAATGAACCAAAAATTGGTATATTGAATAGAGACGACGTTAGTGCTCCAAAGTGGTTTGTATACTCGACCATAAAAGTCCCTGAAAATATTCCGACTAGCAATCCAGGAATGAGGGCTTCTTTTCTTAATGATTTGATATACAGACCAAAGAATACTGCAGGTAAAATCTGTATAATAAGTATTCCTCCCAAGAGTTGTAGTGATATTGCGTAAGTAGCTGGAATAGTAAACACAAAACCTAGCGCGACAAACTTGAAGACAGTTGATGAAATTTTTGTTATTCTAATCTCAGAACTTGCAGACGTGTTTGGCCTGATCTCTTTTATTATATTTCTTGTGAGCAGATTTGCCTGTGACATTGCCATAATTGCTGCTGGTACCAGACCACCTATGAATATGCCAAGAAGAGCTATACCTGTGAACCAAGGTGGCATTGAATACAAAATCAATGAAGGAACAACAAGTATACCACGTGAGCTTTCAGGAAAATGTGAAAGAAAATTCATCGCAGGTGGAACAGCATATACAAGAATTCCCATAAGCGCCATAATAGCAAGTCCTATTCCGTAAAGCGGTAGGAGTGCAGTACTCCTTCTAAGTTTATGTACACTTTCTGAGCTCAAAACACCGTTTATTGCGTGAGGATAAAGATACAGTGCAAGCGCGCTCCCCAATACCAGAGTTGCATATCCAGTAACAAGTGAGTTGGGTACGGTCACGTAACTTGGCTTTACATCCCTGAAGGCAGTACCAAAACCGCCAATACTCAGAGGAACTACAATTATAACAGCAACAACAGTTATCCAGATCAGTATGTCTTTTAAGATTGCAGTAAGAGTTGCTCCCCTTAGTCCGCTGGTATATGTGAAGGCAGCTAGTATCACAAATGCAACTAAGAGTGAGATTTCCTGAACCGTATGAGAATTAGTTATACCTGAAAGCATTACAATAAGAACTGATTGCATTCCTACTATCTGTAAGGCGATGTATGGTAGTAGTGATACAATTCCTGTTATTGCAACTAGAATTGTTTGGCTTCTCTTCCGCATACGTATTTATCATATCCTAGCCGTATTGTCTCATGTTACTGACTGCCGTGTTCATAAGTCAGGCTGGCCACAACTAATCAAGCCGCAACAAAACCTGGTATCAACCCTAGGGAACATTATCATTGAGAGTAGTCTACTGTGACTCCACACAGTCAGCAAGCAGGCTCTTTACCACTGTATTGATATTAGACCCAAACCCGCCTATGAGGAACGTTAACATGAGAAACGAGGTTGAGTTAAGGTCTATACTTACAACGCTTTTTGAAGATAATCTAGGCGTAAACTAGTAAAGCGATCATAAAATGGTCTATGTTCTGTATATTCTTCTGGGACCAATTCCAAAGAGTACTTCCTTAATCTTTTGATTACAGATCCGCCTTTGGTTTTGGGATGAAATATCTCGACAAATTGTGGCTATTGTAGTACGTCAGCTGTTCTATTGGTTGGTATGGGTAGGGTCCACATTCTAAGCAATTCTAATAATTTCTTGTTTTTGTTTAAAAGTCGGAAACGCTTTTTTTCTCTTACGACTTTGGTCTCAAGTCTTCGAAAAATATTTGAATACAAAATTATGTTTAAACTAATCGACGTGCAAATAATTTACACCAGACCAAAATCATTCAAACACATATTTTTTATAGTCAAATCTCCCAAGTGTTTTCATAATTGAAGATTGAATTATTAACGTTGCTCTCATTTTGTATCATCCTTTTGTTTGCGACTTATGGCAATCCAGCTCATGCTCAGTTAACAAAAACTTTAGGTGTTAAAATTATGGTGGCAGCAGTCAACAATACCACAATAAGGCAGGAACAACACAGCAACGGCTCTACGCCGTTCGTCTTTGCGTCGCCATCGTCTTCCTTAAAGAACCCCTCATCAGCACTATCCACAACTTCGAGCTTTAACAATAACCATCAATCTTTACAACTTCCACCCATTGCTAACGCTGGGCCCGGTCAAGTTGTTACTGCGGGATCGGCCGTAATTCTGAATGGGTCAAACAGCAGAGCGCCTAACGGAATAATTCTATCATATTCCTGGATGCAGATTCCCACAAGCGTTCCGAGTACTTTAAGCGGAGTGAACACACCGGTATGGGAGTTTATTGCTCCCAACGTTACTGCAGATACACTCCTGCGATTTCAACTAAATGTTACGGATAACTTGGGACAGATGGGCACTGCCTTCGTAAATGTAGTCGATAAGCCAGCTTCCACCTTCATTGCTCCACCGCCGACTCAGATCATGAAGTCACCATCCACAGCTGCAACTGTGCCTTCGAATAACCCGAATAAAGGTTCGAACTCTGTCAATATTCCTACTAACAACGCATCGATTTCACCGCCTTTGACTCCACCAATAAATCAGAGGAGTACAAGATGACCAACGTTTATTGAACTTTCGTCAAAAATGCTTGATGTTAGATAGAGATTGGTGACTACAGAAATAACGTTATTGTGCCAAAAACATTATTTTCTGTTGTATCCTAGGCCAATTCGAGGATAGCGCTGATGATATTGAATATGTTATTTCTGTTTTTAGCAAGCACTCTTTTCCCAAATGCTTCTTATTTAGGGCTATTCAGAGCTGTATATTCTTGATATCCAGTAAAGTCAAGTGGTTATTACCCTGTCTTTTATCCCCTCTTGAACCCCATCAACAGTTGGAAAGAACGCGTACCATTCAAATCAGAGATATGATATGCAACATAAAATAACAAGTTAATAGAGATCAGCACGAAATGTTACCAATAATATATAAAAACAATGTTGTTATTACCACATTAGATCCGTGTCTTCAGAAAGAATAGTTTCATTCTTACCTAGTTCTACCGAAATACTTTATGAAATTGGTGCAGGCTCTCAATTAGTAGGTGTAACGCATGAGTGTAAGTATCCTGACGAGGCAAAAAGAAAACCAAGAGTAATAAACGCTTCCTTTGATGCTAGTAAAATGAATAGTAAGGACATAGATCAGAAAATTATAGAACTAATGCAATCTGGCAGAGATATATATTTAATAGACGACGCGAAATTAAGAGAAGCAAAACCAGATCTCATTATTGCTCAAGGTGTATGTGAAGTATGTGCTCCATTTACAAAAGAGATAAACCGTGCTACTTCTGTATTGGGTTACAACCCGGATATCCTTGTACTTGATCCTCATGATTTAGATGACATTTTGACAAGTATAATGGATATAGCAGAAAGAGTCGGTAGAGTAACAGAAGGACGTAAATTGGTAGTATCATTACAAAAGCGTATTGATGACATAAGAATAAGAGTCGGCCATAAAAGAATTGGTGCGGATGTTTCGAATAATAAACATAATAGTAAACCAAAAATACTTTGCATTGAGTGGATTAATCCGTTCTTTACTGCTGGTCATTGGATTCCTCAAATGGTAGAGATTGCAGGAGGTATTAATGGTGTAAGTTCCCGCGCCCAACCTTCACGGCGTATGCACGAGATTGATGAGATTATTACGTTAAATCCAGATAAAATAATTCTAATGCCTTGCGGTTTTGATATACATAGAACATTAAGAGAAGCAAAGACATTAGAAACTAACAATAAATGGAAATCATTGATGGCTGTTCAAAACAATGAAGTGTATGCAGTTAGTGCAGGAGCGTATTTTAGTAAGCCTGGACCTAGAACAATAACAGGGTTAGAAGTATTAGCAAAGATAATTGACCCAGAAGGCTTTGAAGACATTAAAGTACCTACAGATACATATTGTAAATTAATTAATGAATACAATAGGCTTAAATAACTATCCATACTGTAAAGTACGCGATTGCAAGTTCAGTCATATATTCAGTCATACATCCAATCCGTTGAATGTACGAACCATCTAACTGCTGAAATCTATAGCAAACGCATAAAGAAGTTCAACGCTTTCGCCGAATCGGAATATAAAGTCAGTGCTGATAAGCTTATAGAAATAATCAAAAATGGAAAGGACCCCTATAATGCAATTAACAAATATGTATATTATTTGAAGTATAATCACAATCTATCTCCTTTATCGCTGAAACAAGAAGTAATAACAGTCAAGAATTTGCTTGAGTACTCAGATATGGAGATTAGCCCACGCAAATTTAAGCTCAAAGTAAAACTGCCCAAAATAATTAGAAAAACTAAGCAACCTTTATCAAAAGAAGATATAATCAATATTCTAAATTCATGTGAAATACGGCTGAAAACTTACGTCATGCTTTTAGCCTCGACCGGTATGCGTGCAACTGAGGCTCTGTCTATACGAATCAAAGACTTGGATTTGGATTCAAATCCAGTCAAAATCCAATTACGGGGAGAGGTTACCAAGACCAAGGTAGACAGAACTATTTTTCTTACGGATGAAGTTTCTAAACAACTAAAAGCGTGGATAGACTACAAGCACAGAGCTAGGCGCGTGTGTCATTCCGATACAATATCTGGTAAATGTACGACTAGTATGAGAACACCGGAAAAGAACGAAAGTGATCTGATTTTTGCAGCTCGTGAAAGTATAAGCGTTCACAATGTATATATTAATCTGTGTCTTGGTTTTGAGCGCGTTCTTGACAGGCTACATATGGGTCAAAAAGAAGAATTTAATGTTAACCACACTTGCAATAAAAAACACCATAGACGTAGATGTATAACTTTACATTCATTCAGACGGTTTGTGAAGACCACTATCAGTGATCTTGGATACGGCGATTTTAGTGAATATTTTATTGGACATTCTGGATCAACATATTATAGAAAGACTGAGAAACAAATAGTAGAAATGTTCAAGAAAATCGAGTCACATTTAACATTCTTGGATTATCCCACTCTAGAACGCAAGGGTGCTGACGTTCATGCCAAACTGGATACTCTAGAACAAGAAAATCAAAGATTAAGACATAGCGACCAGCTAAAGGAAGACGCACTGGCAACATTATCAGATCAAGTAATGAAATTAATGGTGGAAGTACAGGAATTAAAGAAGCCACATCAATCATAATATTAGCTAGCTCAAAACAATCGCAATAAGGAGTAGATGAATTCCAAATGATTAATCAAAAAATAGGCAAAGGTGATAATATGAATACCAACGCTATTGCGACTCTATCAGATATATCAGTTCAAGTAATGCAAGAAATAGATAATAAAGAAGCGAAGATAAAATTACTTCAGTAGTTCGTCAGTACGAAAATCAAATGTTCTATGGGGCTCCTCTTCATCATCTGGACTATTGTCTACACTCGATGCTAACATCCCTGTCCAAGCCAACGCCCTGCTGAAATCGTCTAGTATAACCTTGCGCACGTTTTCCTTCTTGAAGTCAACTAACATAGTTCTGCCATTTTGTTTTTTATAGCCGCCTGCTAAGAACGCAGAGACTTTATTCCTCACTATTCTTTCGGCGTGATGAGTTAATATGAGACGAAAATCATGTTGTATGATTTCTTCTCCTTCAAGATGTAAATCATCGACTTTCAAAATATTGCGTAATAAGTTGAAAAACATAAAACCGCATTCGTGCTTTGCAGATTTGTTGCGTCTTACGCCTAGCAAATCTCTAATATCATCTCCGTATAAGTCTTCAAGTTCTGGATGCTTTGCTATGGCCTCAAAGAAGAATGCCAAGTTAGCCATGGCTTGAAAAATGTGTTTGTCAAGATAATAGACCTTCATCCTATCTATGTTGCCCTTCTTTCTTTTCTCCTTATCATCTTCCCCTAATTCTTTCCCTGCCTTTGTCGCCTTTTTTTTATGTAATTCCTTTTTTAAAAGATCCCTCAGGTCCTCGTGCGGAGTGTAATATTTTATTCCATTTTGCTTTATAATACCCATTATATGTAAGTCGGAACGTTTACCTTACATAAATATTTATCATCTAGTGTTCATGTATAATAAAGAACCAAATGCGTCTCGAAAAAAAATTACAACTACCTTTCTTAGCGGTACGACTTCCTGTACTCTAATTATAGCCAAGGAAATCGCAAAGAAATACGGAATAGATGAGCCTTCACATGTGATTGTAGAAGGAACAGAAGAGGGTATTCTAATCCGAAAGCTCGAACTAGACAATAAAGATGGGATAAAACTCGGGTTGGATAGCTGTAGATGTGGGTGTCATAATGTACAGAGCCCAATTGAGGTGCGAGATTGATGAACTTAAGTGTTGACTCGATTCACGATATTGACACTAATCATTATTCATCATGTGAAGGCGAAATGTGGACTGAAGCTTACCTGGTTGATCGCCTGAAAGAACATTTAGCTACAGTCAAGCGACAGGCATCTGCAGACACAGAAAAATTTTATGATAGTCGAAAATATTATAGTTTAGCTCATCACCTTTTGGTATTGGGAGCTTTCAGCCCAGTTGGGCCTTTTCCAATCAACGTATCCGACTTATCGGCTAAATTGTTGCAAGAATTAAGCCAGTTAGATAAAAACAACCGCAAATATGTACTAAAACAAGCAATAGGCCGGATTTTTGAAGATATAAACTGCAAGTTATACCACGATAGTATTTCCCGTGTTTTGGAGGTGATTCTAGTAGATTGAACGAACCATCTAATACTGACCAAAGCAACAAGGACACAAACGATGAGATAGAACAGATAAAGAAAAAATTAGTTGCAGATCAGCACGTCGACACATCATCAGATAACGACAACACAACAGCTTTGAGAGAAGAACTAGAATCCGAGGTACCTGATAAAGACTTTGCAGAGTTTGTAATCAAAACAATCAAGCGGACTGTAAGACAGGAAGATTCATTGGTGCGTCAAATTTTTTATACAGGGCTGAGTAAGGATTCAGCTAATCCGCTAAATCTAGCTGTTTTAGCACCTACTAGCGAAGGCAAGACTTATCCTATGTTGGAGTCATTGCAGTACTTTCCTAAGGAAGAAATCTGGAAGATTGGTTCTATGTCACCAAAGGTCATAATTCGCCAAAGTGGAATATTGGTCGACAATAACAATCAGCCTCTAGCGGATAGAATAAAAGAATTGAAAAGAAAGATTAAGGAAGTAGATGACAAGAGTGATGAAAAAGAGGATTTAGAGCAGCAATTAAGTCAACTGTACAATGAGGCTAAAGTTCTGATTGATCTACGAGGTAAACTATGGGTATTTTTGGAACCACCCCACTCAGAGACATGGGCTATATTAAAGCCAATATTATCGCATGACAATCTTGAGATCGAACACCCTTATGTTTACGAGGTAGAGGGTATGGGATTCAAAGTAAAGAAAGTCGTAACGAAAGGTTGGCCCGCCTGTATATTTTGTAGTGCAAAAAACGAGTCAAACTGGCCAGCCTGGCCTGAAATCCAAAGTCGATTTTTGATAACCTCCCCAAATATGGTTCAGGAAAAATATCTCGATGGAAATAGATTGATAGCTCAAAAAATGGGATTGCCTACTTTATTGCAACAATCAATAATAATTTCAAATAGCCAAATCGGATTAGCTAAAAAATGCGTTTCCTATATTCTTCAGCAAATGAGGCAACACTTTATAAAAAACACAATGAATTTCGATACCAATAATGTTAACCCTGTTTGGATTCCGTATGCTCCAATATTGGCGGAGGTTCTGCCTGCAGAAAAAGGAACTGACAACAGGACAACTAGAAGGATACTGTCCTTTTTAATTATTTTAACGCTGGCAAGAGCCCACTTGAGAAATAGACTAGAGTACGGTAACGAGAATCTAGCTATTGCGGATATAAATGAGGATCTTCATGAAGTACTTCACATAACCCAAAATCTCAGTGGGGTTCCACCGTATAAGCTAAAGATCCTTAAAGACGTTTTTCTTGAAAGATATAAATCAAAGAAAATTCGGGATAAAAGCCTCGATGGTTCAAAGGAAGAAAGAATAATTGGATTAACAACAAAAGAGCTTTGTGATTGCTATAAAGAAAAAACGGGCAAAACAATAACTACAAATAATATGAAGCAAAATTACGTTAACGAGTATATTAATAACGGGTTAGTCGATGAAGAAGATTCTGTCATAGATAGGAGACAAAAACTATACTTTCCCCTGATAGTTTTTCAAGATGAAGAAAATATTGATAACCCTGATAGAACAGGATCGATGGAAAAAATAAACAAATTATCCATTTCCGACCGAATGGATAATATTTTACAACATCCCAGAGTTATATTGCCTAAAGAATGTAGAAATATTCCCAATAACTGGTTAGAACTTGAGATTTTCGATCTTTTAAAATATCCAGTTAAGCTGGACAAATTTGAACTCTATGACGAACAAAACGAACAAATTTGTATATGCAAATTCGTAAAAGACTATGAGAAAAAGTTTAGGTTGGATGGATATTTTGTAAAGCCTCTTTTCCGTAATTATTATAGCAAAATATTCGGGACTATGATGTATTCCGGGATTTTCCACAAAGAACAATATAAAAAATTATCCAATAAATACCAAATGGATAATTCCATTATTTCTGACATAATTACTGATAATAAAGAAAGAGGAAGATTAACGTTAAGACACTCATCAGCCGCGCATGTGATAACTAATAATGACCTAGAAGACATTGAGGATAGAGGCATCGAGAATAACAGTAGCAGTAGCAGTGGGAACAGTGGAGGTGAATCAGTATGACTTTATCAGCATTAGCTGTTTCGAAGAAACGACTAGATAAGATCGAAAGTGATAGGCCAGAAGTTAAAGACTCAGCAAGTATTGACCTTGAATGGATTCCATACAAAAGAAAGTATGAACATAAGAAGACCAAGATCTTCGCAGCGTGCTTTTGTTCTAACTGGGGTGAAAGGGTTGTATTGCACATCTCAAGATATTCTGCTAGTCCTAATCCTGAGAAAGCATTAATACAGGATATCTTATTTTATTTGAATCAGTTTCCATTAACTTTTGGTTGGTATACCACTGGCGTAGCAGTATTTGACGATACAGGTCTTAATAGAGTAAAAGGCCATGATTCTGACTTTTTTGTTTTGCATCAAAGGTGTATTCTCTATCATCTAAACTCTCCTATAAAAGTAAAAGCGACATATGCACGATTGGTAGACTCAAATAAAAAACACATAGACCTCTATAAAATCTACAGCAAAGAGATTATAAAAAATGGTGTTTTTAACAAAAGATACAGAACTGATAAGCTAGAAGATGTTGCTCAAAGTTTATTGGGAATTGGAAAATATACATACAAAGATCCTGTAACTGGCAGCAAAATCATAGTTAGTGGAGAAAATGCAAATGACCTACCATTTGATATACAGATGAGATATGTTACAAGAGACGCAGAGTTGACAATGATGCTTGCCTATGATAATGATTGTTTAGCTTTGGAAATCATGAAGTATATTGCCTTTTACTCTGAAATGGATTATTATCGGTGCTGTCATACCGGCGTCTCACAATGGTATGCTAATATCTACAAAAATATGATAAAAACGAGAGAATGTGTCTTTGAATATACCCAAAACAAAAAGATACCTAAACAATACATTGCGGGTGGAAATAGTATTCAACCTAAAAAGGGATTTTACAAAAATCAACCTGTCGATGAATTGGATGTCAAAGGGATGTATCCTACTATAGCAATTGACCATAACATATCATTCGAAACTGTAAATTGTCAATGTTGTCAAAATGACCGAGAATCACAAGTTGGAGCGGAAGTCATGGATGAGATAGATAACAGCCTTCTGGAATTAAATAAGGAGGCTAGAACAAGACCATATTGGATATGTCATCGTATAAAGGGAGCATTTCCAACTAAACTTCAAGGTTTGATTCGTGAGAGAGACAAGTATCAGACGTTGCTAAAAGAAGAGGAAAACAAACCTAGAGAGAAGAGAGATTTGCAAAAAATCGTTCAATATAATGCCAGACAGATGGCCTTAAAATTACTTGCTAATGCTGGTTACGGTGTATTTGGCAGAGAAGAATTTGATTTTTCGGATTATAGAGTATCTGAATTGATTACTGGATATGGTAGATTGATACACAAGCAACTACAAAAGATAGCATCAGAAAAATATGGCTTGGAATCCATATTTGGTTTCACAGATTCAATATTCATCAAAAATGCCCGCATAGAAACAATAAATAGTTTGATTGTAGAATGTAAAAATAAATATAATATTACACTAGAACACAAGAACCGATTCATAAATACAATAATTTTTGATAAGAAAAATAGATATGTTGCATGGACAGGCAATCCAACTGATAAACCTATTTTAAAGAACTTAGATGGAATGAGTGGTAGATATCCTAAATGGATAAAACAAAATATAGCAAAGATAGCAACTCACATCATAACATCTGAAGACTATCATGCGATTAGATCGCTCATAGAACAAGCGTTCAACGAACTGAAATCAGGAAAAGTTAACCATCAAGATTTGGCATTTGTCACAAAACTTTCCAAAGAACCAGAAGAGTACAAGAACGAAAATGATAGAATGAGGGTTTTAGCAAAGATGTTAGGAGCGCAGAAAGGCGACACTGTTTGCTGGTATGAGACCCTACCTAAATTACATCATGAGAAAAGTAACAGGACTTATTCTATAAAACCTGATAATCTAAACTTAGAGAAATATAGAAGGCTTTTGTTGAATAAATTAAGCGATATGTTGGAAATCACTGGATTCAATATGGAGGGATTAAGATCACAATTATTGAACCACACGATGTGCCATGAGGTCTAGTATTATCCTACACGGTTCGATATTGTAAGGTTCGTGATGGTTGCCTTTTATCCATTATTACCACTACATTCTCTACACTCGTTCAATTATTGTATATGCTAATAAAGCACAAACGATCCATTGGGTATGATTCAATGGGTGCTCGCAAGTACTGATGAAACATCTTCAAGATTATAACACACGTAATAGAACCTAGTCATGTCCTGTGTTAAGGATGCAGTACTAAAGGCATCACAAGCGTGGCAATTTTTTCAGCCTGAACACCTTAAGGCCAAAGATTCTAACCCCGCAGATCTATTGCATATTGCTGAGACTATTAGAAGTGTTTGCAATTTAGTTCTAGGAAATAATTGTGTGATAGGAAAGTCGCAAGTAATAACCATAGTCGAGTTAGTGGAAAACGAAGTTATGGCTAAATCTGCCGTCGGAATACGAAACACGACCGGTGATCATCTAACTCATCACTTGACATCGGTGGGGAAAAAGTTCTTCAGCAAAATTTTGACCACGCAAATTTTAACTCAATCGAAGATACAATCATGAAATCTATTTTTATGTGGTACGGTTGTATTATGATGGCTAAAGCATGTCGAGAAAAGGATGCAGTATTGAATGCACCAATACCACTAGAACACAGACAAGTTGTCCATTCATTACTTATGGAACTATCAAAGACAAATCCATGGATAAGAGCCGGATTTATTTCAGCAAGATCGTTCAGGCCTAGTATTTCTAAGGTAGAAAACTGGATCCCATCTGATTCAAACTATTGGACTTAACGTAGTTTTGACGTGATTTTTCAGATTTAATTTATTTTTCTAAAGTACAAATGGGGTGGGTCGATCTCGCACGGTACGATCCTTCCGGTAACAGAGGGTAGCAGCCGAAAACAGATGAAAACACATAGACAACAGTAGGCAACAAACTGGTAACAGCAGGAAACAGAGAATATCCGATAAAGCTATCAATAAGTTCGTATATTATAATGTATAATGGAGTTCATATCCAATATGACTCGAGTTCAAAAAGTACAATATGTAATAGAACTTTACAAACAGGATAAGACTGTCAGAGAGATTGCCCAACGGGTGCACATGTCCCCTCGCGATATAGGTGTCATAACAAACAAAGTGAAGGCTGAGATAGAAGGAGAATCGGGGAAACTAGAGGGGAAAGTTGATTATGATAATAAATCAAAATCGAAAACTACTCAGGCCATCAAGTTATTTTCAGAAGGCAAAAATCTTGTAGAGGTAGTAATTGCCCTAGATCTGCCTCCAGAGGAGGCTCGAATAATGTACCGAGAGTTTTTGGGATTAAAGAATATGCATAAACTAGTTGAGGTGTATGATGAAATAGAAAATTATCTCCCGTCATTTCTGGAATTATTTAGAATA
>DAOM01000344.1:4193-8605 GCA_002501855.1 Candidatus Nitrosopolaris nunavutensis | reverse complement strand
AATAATAGATTCAATAATAGATTTAACATCAATGAAAATGTCTGTCTTTACATCAGAAATGCCTTCATTATTTGCTATATCTCTTACTTTCTCAAACCAGAATTCGACCATATTTTTTATATCTTCATAGTATTGACCTTTTGTAGATACTGCAGAAGTTGCATATCCATACGGTATACGGGGAGTAACAACGTGGATACAAAATAGCTCCGCATTCTCGTCCTTTGCAATTCTTGTTGCATATTTAGCGGCATTTATGGAGCCTTTACATTTCTTGCAAGGGATGTTTGTTGGCCTTTCCTTCATTTTTGAAAATTTATCAAGTACCTAAACGCATAACCGCACCTACAGGCTTGCTTGCATGCCAAATTCTATTATAATCACGGTTTTTATCATTCGTCAAAATTGTCAACGATATGGAACGATCAGTAAAGTGTTATAAGTCGTATTTTATTGTATTTGAGGTCGAGATTTTGATTATGATATAAATGCCGATAAAATGTCTTTTATTATACTCGACAAACCAGATCTCTATTTGATGCTGTTTTCCGGATTTCCATCATATAGTAGTAAGATACAAGAATTGTGATGGATTAATCAATTATGTAAGAATAAAAAACGTATCCCGAAACCTATCGAAATAATTACGGTAATACTATTAATTCTCCTCTCATTGTTGGCTGATGATACTTACAGTAAAATTGGTATGCACCATCTTGAGCTGCTTTAAAAGTGATTACTGAATGTTGTCCAGGAGCTAAATCTTTGTCAATGTTATATGGTACCCCAATAGTGAATGAATGTCTATCGCCATTTGGTGGCTTCTCAAGATTGTAGAAAATTACGTTAACAGTGTCTCCTTTGTTTACTGCTATCTCCGATGGAGAAAATGAATCTGGTGGAATTTGTAACTGTGTTTGATTAATATCTCCTTGCGCTGATGTAAATATGTAAAATGTCTTATTTGTTGACTGACCAAGTATGGCTGTTGACATAATTCCAATATTAGTTTGATTCATAGTCATGGGTATCGATTGTTGTTGAGCAGCAGCAATATGAGGATCATTTCCACCAACAATAGCTCCTAGTCTTGTAAGAGACAATAAAGGCGATGCAAGGGTTGCCGAGGCAATAACGAATGTAGTTATTAAAACAGTTTTGATTGTATTATTATTATTTTTTTCTGGTTTCATCTTATTATCGTTAATAATCGATTGTTACTTTATATAACTATCTACTCAAAACTATGGATCCCAACTACATAATAGAATTGGTGTATCTATCTGCGCCGCACCTGATTAAACGATAAACAAATTATACTATATACTTTTCAATCTAGAATTAATATAATAGTATGGTCGATGTTAAGTAACAGGAAAAAGAGTTGTTGTTACCCTGCTTGCGACAATACAATACCATAGATTAGTGTATTTCCAAAGTGATTTTGTACTCTGATTGGATCAGCTCGTAGACTGATAGTATGGCCGTTCATTATCTTTATGCTTACTGGTACATTCAGATGTGGCCCATCCTTCATAGTTATTGTAGCTGTACCATTGAACGTAACTGATGAGTAATGGTTCGTATTTGAACTATTGGCACTCGTTAGCTTAAAGTCTGACATTGAATGCTGGTGTAATGCTGTGCCATTTAGATGTACCATCGTCAGGATCGTACTGAATGTGGCTAAGGCTGGTTGGACTTTCTTTAGTTCAATATGTGGTTTAAACAGCAACATCTGCCATTCACCGCTAACTATCCATGCTGGCTTACCGCTTGCATCATTTTGCAAACTTGACATAATTCCTACAGCGTTAGTGAAATTTAATTTATCAACCGCATTGTTCAACGAGTTGGTTGTCTGTGGTGTTGTAATGCTAGTTGAATTCGACGTATTTGCATTTCCTTTAAAACTTGATTGTGCTAATACCGTGTGATCATAAGAAGTACTAAAAGCTCCGCTAAGTAATGTCGCAAATATACCAAGTGCAATCACGAGTCTTCTACTAATCATCAATTACGTATCCGCATACGGTGTGCATCCTTATTAAGATTTGTTGATTAAAAATAGCAATATGCCATTACTTGCTTACTTAGATGATGGAGGACAATAGCATTCTATTTATTCACGAACTATAAAATTACAATGTTGAAAAAAAGCTGATTTTTATTTTGTGTTTAATGCATTACCAATCATCATATTCAGCAAAATAAACCGTCTAGGCTAGGGAGCTGAGGTTTCAAATCGTTATTGTTTGCCAACTGTGCTAAGAATCGGAACTATATTATTGCATTTACTCTTTCTATTATCTCTTCATTTTCAATTGGCTTTTGAATAAAGTGTCTTTGGCCTTCTTTAGGAAAGACTTCTTTTTTAAACGCATCGTACTCTTGTAAGTCGGTCAGAGCTGTCAGAAAAAGAGCCTTGATATTAAGATCTATTTTCTTCATTTGTGCATATAATTGAAAGCCATTCATTACCGGCATTTTGATATCCAGAATTAATAGATCATACCTGCTGCTTTTGAAATTCTCCAGCGCCAAAGTAGGATCAACAAACGTATCAACTTTAAATCCATTACCTTCTAAAACCTCCTTTAGTGCTATACAGATATCTGGTTCATCATCTACTATCAAAATTTTGTTCTTATTAGTCTCTTTGCTATTGATAATCATACTATATATTGGGTCAATATGAGTTTAAGTATTGATCGTTGTTATTACGTACATTATAGAAGATTAACAACCCCCCGTTTGCATAAAATTTACCTGAAGGAACCAAAATTCTCCCTTTAGAGCTTTAAATAAGCTCCGTTTTCATATTCTCTCGTTCTATGTCTCTAGACCGTTCTACTGCAAGTTCATACCTCGACTTTCTATTAGTCTTTCTAGCAGATTCTGCTTCATAAATGTCCTGTCGAAGCCAAAATATCCTAATACAGTTTCTGCAGAAATTAATATTTGAAGAGGTAACTGAACCTTTGCACCTCAATATGAATTCGTCAACTGGACTACCAAAGTTTACGCAATTAAGAGAGGTGTTATTTATTTTTCTTCTCCAACATAACCTTCACCGTCTTGCCAATCCAAGATCCAGGTAGGTATATTCTGCCTGAGCTGTCAGAGCTCCTTCCAACTCGTTTGCGAATGACTGATGTTGTTTTTGATCTTGATTTTCGTCGCTTGCGTTTGTTCATTCGTCCTCCTCCTTACTTTTTACAATAACCCTTTTTGTTTAGCCAATGGGGGACAAGGATATGAATATCTGTACCATGCTTTGTTACTTTGCCATTGTTTTTCATTTATAAATAAGTGACATAGAGATGTTATTAAATTTTGTATATAAATCCTCTCTTCTTCCGTCGTAATATGAAGTCCTGTTCTTAAAGCATTTGAAAATTGGGCCAAAATTGTCTTACGTCTTAAGATCCCATCATGCCAGGAATTTTAAGGGGAGTTCTATAATCCTTAGTAACACTTAAGCCATGATCTGCTGTTACAGTCACTGATTTAAGTGTAGAATTTTCTGGCGGTGAAAGCATAGCATTTTCACCCGGCGAAAGTGAAGTCAACTTATCTACTTTGCCACCATAATTGACTACAATATTTGTCAAAGGAAGTTTGCCCGTATTTGTAATTGTAACTCTTGCCGTACTGAAAAGATACTGATTGTCTTTTATCGGATCTACACTAATAGCATAATCTTGTGTGGCTACTGCAAAGACAGAGAACAATAAAAATAATGTAACCACTGCAATTCCTCCACCTACCGCTGAGAAGAGAAAGACGCGCTTCACTAGGAGGTATGAAATGAGCACGATATTTTATGCTTTTGATTATTCACACAATTTATATTATATTTTCGACTTTTGACCATAAATTACAAGAAATTTTATATTTCGTTTTATAATCTATTTCAAAATAGATCAACTCATTAGACCGACATAGAAATTGGTATGAAATGCTTTTTTAGACTGACATTGTCTACATTATAAAGTAGAATAATTTGATTTTTCTTATGTAACGAATCCGATTCTCTCAGAGTATTGCTTCTCACTATCAGAATCATCCCTACCCGGAAGAGAGAATTGCTAGAAACCCTATCTCTGATGAATCTGACAGGTAGCAACTTGAAGTATACGATGCATTAAGAGAAGTCATTAGTAACTAGTAACGGCGGGCACTCTAGGCTGGATTTGCGCTTGGACGGTGAAGATTACAAATTCATATTGTGGTATATTAGCGATCGTCGCAGGATAGGATGTTTTTGTCAGGAACCGCTCCGATGATGATTTTTTCTTCCTACCGTTCTTTGCAAAAATAAATACTAACTGATCAAAGACGTTGCTTTCGGAATCATATCCATGAAGATGTTTGGAAGGAGGAGCTGAAGATTGTTCCAAGTATGATAA
>DAOM01000344.1:0-3888 GCA_002501855.1 Candidatus Nitrosopolaris nunavutensis | reverse complement strand
ACTCGTAGAACTATTTCTTTGTCTTTGGTCTAGTTGTCTTCGTCTTCTTTTTTCCTGTCCTTGGTTCTATGCCTTGCTTACGTTCTACTGATGCAACATAGGCATTCGCTCTATCTTTTGATATCCCATTCTTTTTCTGGATCGCTGCAGATGCATCTGAAAATTTTCGTATTTCTTTTTTCCTAATTTTACCGGCATGCTACTAATTTTTACTTATCTAACTATAAGCTTTTCTTTATTAACTGAATCTGGACTCGCTGAGTAATTTCTAATTTTTAATCTATGATAATAAATTTGTATTTGTACGGACGCTGAGAAATTTGATATAACAACTCTTCTATTTTTGGCAATATGGCTATACTAAAATTTCAGTACAATGGTTATTAACTATTACGCTAAGGAATAAAGTATGTTGTCATTATCATGTCGCGACATAGGAATTATGGACTGCGAATATGTTGCTAGAGGAGAAACGGAAGAAGAATTGTGGGGAGAAGGTGTAGAGCACATAATAAAAGTGCATGGCACAGAAGATGCAGATATAACTCCACAATTTAAAGAGAGTTATAAACGGTACATCAAATATTCTTAAAAATCAGACATAAATATCGCTGAAGTTTTAAAACCAGTATTTAGACCAATAACGGGTCATCTGACTACGGGAACTTCAGCAAATAATAAATAAGAATAAGATAATGATGATTCGGAAGTCTCTGCTGTCAGTTCTCAACACGACGGGAGTAGACAAAGATGAGAAAACTTCAATATGATTTCGTGGAAAGTATAGCCAGCCCAATATTTGTAGCAGTATCCTCAGCTATGGACATATATTTTTCAATATCATTCAATTATGCTTTTTATTTGAAAGGTCATAATATAGTATACAGCTTCTACTCAGCTTTCTGCTTATAGAATAATATACCCAACTTAGAAGTATAATAGAAATTATCCTGAGTGGCATTTGATAATTAGTCAAAAATGTCGATGCTGTCACACCTAATCCACCAAAAATCGATATGAGGAGAAATCCCAGCGAAGAACAGTTTGCACAAGTACTTGAGAGCACACTCAGAGATGGGCCTGAAAATAATGACAGGATTCCCATCTTCAGTCTATTTGAATGTCTTATGACATACACATTCATACTTATTATGACACCCACAAGGACGGCAGTTATGTTCGAAAGAATAAATCCTCCTACTGCATCCTCAGGTAGATAGAATGTAACTATTGGAGAAAAGAAAAGCAGCTGACAAAAACATTAAAAATAATCCAGAAAATCGTCGTAGCAGCTCCATTTAATATAACGTATGGCCACCTAGAAAATACTAATTTAGTTGAAGTAGTAATTGATATTATTTTTATTATCTTTATTAATCTTAAACTATTCAAACTCATATCCTCATCCGCTTCCAATATCCTTGTCAATGATTGCTCTAAACTACGGGAATGGATATGCACCAGGTAGAGTTTGGGAATTAGAACCATCACTTTTCTCAATCATAAAAGTAGGTGTTCCTTGGAGGCCCAATGAAGTAGCAAAAGTAAAGCCCTTTTGCACAAATGACAGATATTTTTGACTATCAAAACAGGAATTGAACTTTTGCATATCTATTCCCGGTATTTGAGAAGAAAACTTCTCGAGATTCTCCTTGCTGGCCCAACCAAAGTTTGCAGGTCCTTGGTTTTTGAACAAAATATCATAATAGTTCCGGAATTTTCCTTGATCATTAACGCATTGAGCTGCCATGGCAGCAGGAGTAGAATCTGGACCATATATTGGAAAATACTTTAGAATATTCTGGGCATTGACGTAAAGGTATTCAAGGATGGAGAGCATAGGTATATTCGGATGAAAATCTCTTCTGCTTTCTCCTTGAAGGCATGACGTGTTATTTTACCTAATCCTGAAGCTGGATCAAGGTGAACTTTCAGTATATATAAAGAAAATGTCGGACAACCAATACAGCAATAAATCACCAAGAAATCCTACAATAGATGGTTTTATCATTTCAGAGTTTTTACATTTTCTCCATATTGCTAATGTTGGTTTGAGTGTCATTTCATTATTGGGTGCAAGTGTTTTGTATCATCTGCCCCGGTACTTAAAAGGGTTGCATAATAGGTAATCCTAAGCCGATACAAAACGTTTATCCAACCTACCTCCATCGATCAAATAAAGTAAGCATATTTACGAAAACCTAAATCACAGGCTCAACCTACTTCGACAGAAAGCGGATGAAAGAACTTAGGCTCAATATGACTGCCTAGTTATTGATCGTTAAATTTGGGAGCATAAAGTGGTATCTTACGTAGAAATAATGCTAAAAGTGTAAATCGTTTGATAGATAGCAGGAATTGTTATGAGCTCATTCAAAAAGGATTTGTAATTACAAAAAATAATTTCAGTCTTCACCACGATCGTGTCAAAACTCTCGAAGAGACAATCTCTAGAGACAAAGGAGAAATGATATTTTCTCCTGTCGTTTGTCTACATGAAAATGTTGATGTGCTTGATTATGATGATGAGTACGCAAATCTAATTCTTAAGCATAATCTAAGTTATGAAACAGTCGTCTCTTATCTGTAGTTCAAACTATGGACAAAGGACTACTCCCAATGGTGATCGAAAAAGTACTCAAACGGCGTCTTTATTTCAAAAATATTAAACAAAAATTAAATATTAATAGTTCAGAATGGCTTTGGTGCGAGCAGCGACTAGCTGAAATATATGAGTCGTAAAAAATTGCAATCAAGAATAGCATCTTTCGAACACAGCACAGGTAAGAAATCGACGTGTCTTTCTCAATTTGTAAAGGAGGAATGTTGGTTCTTTCAGGTAGATTTTCTGCAAAATCGGAATCTCCCATAGTGTATGCAATAGTTGACCGAGCAATAAACTATTGTTATTCGACATATGAATTTCTCTTCGAATGAGGCATGATCAAGTTTTCAGTAGTATTCCACAAGTAGGGCATTATGCTTATTGAATTGCATCACAAAGCCTCGACATTATTTGTTGATGTTGACTAGAGGTTTCTGATGGCATTTGCAGATATATACACAGAAACTTGTCTTTTGTTTGTGTTAGTGGAGTGACAGCCAAGAGCATCTTACCATTATTATCCTCTTCCTGATTGGCTATTTCAGTTATTTCGAAATGAGTTTTATTGGAGGTCCAATCCAACCAGCAGATTGTTGCCCTATTGTTTAGAGATGGAATCAAATAATGGTGATAAAATGAGTAACCTCTTCCGGTCCATTTAGAACTGTTAGCCATTTTCGTAGAATCTTCGCGTCCGTGTCCGTGGATTCTCCTGATTTTACCAGTTACCATTTTTCCATTAGAATCGACGACAGCTGCAAACTTGACTGCTTTAGTAGCATACAATGAAGTCAAACAGATTTCCTCAAAGAAATCGAGTTCTTCCATTGATTAGTGACTCTATCTAAACTGGGTAATATTAATCATTTATCTACTGATGTAAGATAGCTGTAGTTTTTGTATACAATTTCCTTAAATAATATAAATACTATATCTCATACGATCACCGTAGGAAACGATAGATATTGACTTGCAAAGACATATGCTCTCGTCATAAAGCACCAAAACCAGTTGGTAGTGGTCGCTATTCTACTGGACAGAAACGATGTCAAGTATGTGAGATCTTCTTAAAGTGGGACGGATTATGGTGTCCGTGCTGTGGATATCGACTAAGAACAAAACCACGCAACTTAAAATACAAAGCGAAATTGAGATCAACAAAGGAAATAGAGAAATCTAGACTACTACTATCATCGTCATATCATTAGCAACATTTCGATATCTGTATGCAGGCTGGAATATCAGAAGAACAATGATATAAGAATAATAACTGTCTCTTATAC
>DAOM01000052.1 GCA_002501855.1 Candidatus Nitrosopolaris nunavutensis | reverse complement strand
TGTGAGTTGAGCTACAAACTAGATTAGTTGTTAACTTATGGACATAGTCTTTCACTGACTGAAAATAGTATAACATACCATGTAATCTTGTATGATAAATCCAATTGATAGTAATCTTCTTCTAAAATCTGTCTGCTAACATAATAATTGAATAAGTGAATAATTTTACCGTGACTGAAATACGTCCTACAATAGAGAAGTCACTGGCGCAGGAATTCCTCGACTTTCTAAAGAAATTTGGAATAATTGGATTAGCTATTGCATTTGTCATAGGCCAAGCAGCTTCTTAACCAGTTACAGCATTTGTGACTGATATTATAACTCCGTTTATCGGATTATTTTTACCCTCTGGAGATCTGAGCAAAATGGCAGCTACTGTAGCAAATTCAAAATTCATGTGGGGCGATGTGGTAGCAAATATGATTGACTTTCTAATAATTGCATTCATAGTATTTCTTGCATACAAGCAACTATCTAGATTCAAATTAGTAGAGGATAAGACTAAGCCTGCATCTGCAGATAAGAAGTAGCTACGAGCATTATGATTTGTTCTAGCATGAGATAGCCACTAATCTCGATTTATTTATTCCGTTTTAGTCTAGCCTACTAGAAATTGGAGGGTGAAATATAGAAATAGAATAAAGAATATAGAATATTTGATAGTAATTGGAGGATGTGAAAACTGTTTATGGGATTAGAAACTCATGAACTGAAAATACCAAAAAAGATATCGACAATAGGCATCGTAACGGCCCTCTCTCTAAGTCTACTTTTAACACACATTGCATTTGATAATTTCCCAAAATCTTTTGCAATAACAACGACAAATACAAATCAAACCTCAGCGGCGGCAGCAATGCCCCCACCTCCACAATTAGGAGCATCTCCAGAGCTATCTGCAACTCAGATCAGCGCGTCAACAAACAAGACATGCACGTTGACGCCCTCATTAGCTAAACTAATGGGTACGCCACAACAGACAGAAGGCCCATACTTCGTTGACGGCATGCCTAACCGCTCTGACATCAGATCAGATCCCTCAGACGGTTCAGTACAACAAGGAATTCCATTGCGTCTTGCATTTAATGTCTATAACGTAGATAATGGTTCATATATTCCTCTGAATGGAGCACGAGTAGACATCTGGCATGCCAATCCTCAAGGCATCTACTCAGACGTTAAGGACTTTGGCACTACAGGAAATAAGTTGCTTCGTGGATATCAAGTGACAGACCATAAAGGGACTGCTCAGTTCACTACGATTTATCCAGGCTGGTATCAGGGTAGAACCATCCACGTACACATTAAGGTTCGCACGTTTGAGGGATCAAATCAAACCCTGGAGTGGACAGCACAGTTTTACTTTGACAACTCTGTCAATAAACAGGTGCACATACAACCTCCATACAATAAGCATGGACCTCCCACTACTACGAATGAACAAGATGGGATCTACACCGGCGCGTCAACCGATGGCTTGCTGAAAAGTAATACTGGACAACAATTGATGCTCAATCTAACTAAGGATATGCAGTCCTACCTTGGGACGTTCAATATTGTGCTAAACTCAGCTCACTCAACGCACTAATGCAGCACTTTTTTTCCCGCATCCTCTCATTTTTCTGAAATTTTGTCAGTTGTTCGTAAATCTGATAATCTTTTCCTAGAACCATTTCTAAAAGTATATGTTAAGTTAAAAATGGCTCAATTTTTCACGTAATTTTGGCCTGCTTCCCACGTGCCACATAATAAGCGTAACAATTTCGTAGGCTCGCACAAGACGGCTTGTGTAAATTTAGATCTTTTTAAATCCATCAAGAACCATGTGATAGCAGAAATTGTCCTATATGTCTTGATAGCAATTCTTGCAGTTGTGATAAAAATTGTTTAGCGGTTCACGGTTGCACATATCGACAGACATTTAGGATTTGTGCCTTATTAGTCAAAATGTCCCTAAGAAAGTGAATCTGTAATTGAAGGGAAAAATTCTCCTTGTTACCAATATTGCTGCTGACATCTTAGTATGTAGCAGCTAGTGGTGGATAATATTAAGCGAGTCGCACGGCGATAACCACAAGTTACTTTTGCCAGAATAAATGCAGTTTTTCGTTATAGATGTATTTTCCTGTTGTTGTAGATTCGTTAGCAAAAAATGAAGAAATTAGAAGATTGTATCAGGGTAGCAGAGATAAAATACTGGGTATGGAGTTTTCTATCAGCCCGACAATACCACCAACGCCAGAAGCTCCAGATCCCCACTTTGTTATGAAACCACCATTGCTGTTAAATTTTTGTACATGGTCATTGCCGGTATCTATTTCCTTCCAGAATGTGAAAATTATAGAAACCATATCATAATTGGTACTCATAGAGTTTCTAACCTATATTGAAAATTTGAGTGCTTTGTGCACTCTCTCCCTCTTCCCATGGTGTTTCATATATTATTACCATATTTTACTAGATGATTATTACAATGTCAACAATATCACAAGCGGAAGCATCCAAACCGCTGCAACAGAAAAAGATGCAAGAATGCAACAGATGTAAAGCAGCAGGATTCCCTAATAAGTTGATTGGATTCGAAAAGGTAGGAGAAGATTCGACAACAGGGAAAATTAGTTGGAAGTTAGTCGACGAAAACGGTGTAGAACACAAACACAAATTCGTTCAAGATTTACCTATTGACAAATCAGCCACGACTTTGTTTAGACGTCGACGAGTTGTGGATGTAGCTGCAGTTACTGAGGTCGTAGAAGCAAGAAAGTTGCTTGCATCAGGTTGGGAATATAAAACGTCATATCCCGCGACAATCGCGAATATACCACACTATATACTCGTAAAAAGAGAATAGGTTAAAGAAGAAATACAAAGAGAAAAACTTTCAATATATTTTTTGTCGTACTATGTCTTTCTATGCTCCGAGCGCGATATTCCGGGGATGCCTACATTGACAAAGTCTACTTCCAAGGCCGTGTTCAGAAAGTTTGTGATGACATCTAAGGTAGTCGCGAATTGGTTCTGCCTCTTCTCCGAACACACCAATAACCCTAGTTGTTGGATAGTAACTTAGTTTCTCTAGTGACTACCGGTGGGTAGTAAGATTCAGGGAATTGCTTCCATGATGGCATGTATGATGTTCAAGGACATTGCCATGATTAAACCCTATATGTAGTCCCTGAAAGGTATACCAGCTCACTAGCAAAAGAGGAGAAACAAGAAACTGAAGGTCTTAAACAGATCATTGGTCTGCCAGAATATAAGATTGAAATCCCTAGCGATAAAAATGATAAGGTGTCTAGATTTGATAAATCGAAAAAGTGATGGGAAGAGGGGTGTACCTAAACGGGAGTTAAAGGACTCGGCTATAGAATCTGGCCTCATCCAGGAGGATTCATTACCCCATCAAAGCTCAGGGCACCATTCCCATTAAAATAAACTAATAGTTGTCGGTCATATTCGAGATCAAACATGGCAGATGAAGTGCGATAGAAAAAAGGAAAATAAAAAGAACGAATTATTGCTTTAGGAATTGTTGTTGTTGTGCACTGTAGAGTGAATTCCATGTCTTAGCAGCATTGATGTTGAATTCTGTAAATGAATCAATTGTTCAATTAAAGGTTTTGAAGTTTTCTGTTATCGCATCTAGTGATTTCACCGCCACCTCGTTATTCACATCAATTGCGTTGACTATGTTCTTAGTGATTTCGTCTGATTCCTTTACAAATTGTTATGAGTATGCTACTGGAAGATTCCAGCCACTTGTCAACTGCTTCTGTGCTAAAATTGTATTACGGATAACATTCTTTACTGTATGTATTTGAGCTAAAATTGCATTATGGATTGACTGTCCATATTTTGGCTGAACTTTTGTCACCTCGTCTACTGTCTTAACGAAGTTCTGATCAAGCGCGTCGTATAGGTTGCTTACATCATTGGTTGGTCTTGGTGTTGTGGTGGCATCATCTTTAGATTTACTGTCTACCATTTTAATCCTCTAACGCTAAGGAAATTAACGACAGATATAAATGTTGGTTTTTAATGGGTGTAAATACCATCAAGAGCCATCTAATGTCTACTAATTAGCGTTCTTCATTAATAAGATGTTATGTTTTGTTATAAAACACAGACATTGAACTTGTTATTGGCAGTCGATGGAAGAGATGTCCGGGTAGCCGGAATGGTCGAAATTATTGGAAGTTCTAACAAGAATTTAGGATTCTCTAACAAGAAAAGTAACTGACTGCTTTAGCAGACGTTATAGCTATACCTTGGATTTGCAATATTTGACAAAGGGATAAAATTTTTTTTATTTTTTTCGATGAAGGCTTCAATTGGCAAATAAATATGGTAACCATTGCCAGACCAGATTACAGTTGCTTGTGCAGCATTAAGTTATACGGTGGAGTGATCAGTCGATGCTAATCCAGCTGTTACATTAATTAATGGAACTCTTAAAGTCAAGCTAGAGTTACTGGAAGAAAAATAATCTACTGGAATTCAGAAGGCAGCGCATGAGTGTAGGGAAAAAATGTTACCCACTATCTGCTTCATACGTTCGCGAAACTAGAATTGTTATTGAGATTGTTGTCATTATTATCGCCGCCGTTGTTATTGGTTCCGTTACCATTGTTTATGTTGCCCTTGAATAATTGATCATAACAATGGGATATTGGATCTGGATCGCTAAAATTCAGATAACCATTCAATATTTTATCCAGCGATTTATTTATACATGTACTGAAGTCCACTCAAGCGATCTAGCATAAGTCTTAAATTGAATCCAAGTTTTAGAATCAACCTGCTAACTATGATCGCAAATCTTAAGGTATAAAACAGCGACTCAAAAACAGAACATTGACAATAAATGTATGGAATACATTCCAGGTATAGTGATTTCTTCTCGCTTGATCTAACGTTAATGATCTTGTTTGTATTCCTCCTATTCCTCGCTACAATTAACGAAAGAGGATCTTCATACGCTGCAACATTAACAAAAGTATTACCCAATTTTAGCTTTGGAGCTGTCTCAGATTGGGCCTGTAATTCCAACACAATAACTACTGTGGATAATATAGCAAGCAAGAATCCTAGATTAGTACTTGGAGTAGGTGACTACTATCACAGCGACTATAATGAAAGCCGTAGTCCAGATTGCTGGTTTAAAATAGTTAAACCTATAGAGCAAAGACTTAAAATTTCCATAGGCAATCATGAGCATGATTCTCAGTCCATTTTGAATTTTTACATAAGCCATTTTAATCTCACAAAGCAATACTATTCCTTCAATTATGAAGCCGTTCACTTCGTTGCGATCTCTACAGAGCTACCAGCAATAGGAATAGGTTCTGAACAGTATAGCTTCGTAGACAGCGATCTTGCAAAAGCATCATCAGATCCACGTATAAATTGGATTATAGTATACTATCACCAGACATCATATTCTTCAGCATCGTTAGTTCAACCTCTTATTACATTTAGGGACATATATCATCCACTATTTGATAAATATCATGTAGACCTTGTGTTGCAAGGACACGAGCACAATTACAAAAGGTCATATCCTATCAAATATAACATCAGTAATTCAACCAACTCACTAATAACCGATACCAACATTCACAATTATACTAATCCGCAAGGAAGGATATTTGCTATCGTAGGAACTGCAGGCGCACATCTTTTCCCGCTATTTGCAAAGGCTCCTTACATAGCTAGTCAGTATATGGGACATGGATTTCTAGATGTAACCATCACAAATAATGGAAGAATATTTATTGCGAATTTTTATGCAAATGATGGCTCTGTCAAAGACCAATTCACTATCAATAAGTCGCATTGATGGACATTGTTATGTTTAGAGTACGTGAATCCTGTATCTAAAGCTGAGGCAGACGATGGAGCATCAACTGAACAAAAACAATTCCTATATCTTCAATTTTATCTACCGCTTTCTACCATGACTGATCTCTAAATTCTAGGACAGCTTTGTTACTTAAGTTAATTTCGCTAAAGAAGTTACTCAGTGTTTTCAAATTTTCTGAACTATAATTAAATGATGGTAGCATCTTAAGAAGCTAGAAGTCAATCTAATCATTTATCCTGTAAAGCGTTTTACTAAATTTGTACACAGTTGTAAGGCTTTTTCTACTTTCAATCGTGTGTGGTCAGTAATGTACCGGTTAACCTTAATAGAAAAAGGGAAATAGTCTGGAGCAGCTGACAGCCATGTATTTATCCAAGATTCTGTAGGAAAGCGATAGTTAGTATAAAGGGTGAAAATTTTATGTTTGCTAAGAAAAAATAACATTTTGTTGAGGCCCAACCGATAATTTCTCCGGCTAGCAGGATTCGGCTACATGTTGCAAAATTATTGGTGATCAAAAGAAGGTTGAAATAGACTTTTTGCAACGAAAATGCAACGTAATCTCCAATTGTTTTCGACTTAATTTCATCTACCTGGAAGAAGAGGCAGCTGGTACAACGTAATGGTGGTACGTATGCATCAATACAACCAAAGCAAAACAATCAGAACAGACCAAAAGTTCTCAGTCAGCATGGTAGTAATCGCAACTGTTGCGATATTAGCATTAGACTCGACATCGACAATGGCGATGGCGCATCATGACCATCATCATGACGGCAGT
>DAOM01000272.1 GCA_002501855.1 Candidatus Nitrosopolaris nunavutensis | reverse complement strand
CATATTCATTTGGCTGCCAGTCAAATTGGTTTGTGCGTTAGCATAAGGCATCAGAGAGACTAATATCAAGAGAGATGGAGCAACAGGTAAAAATTTTCTCATATTATTTAGTAAAAAATAAAGGGTGCCTAGCAGGAGTATCGGCGTAATAATTGTTGCAGGGATATCCTTCGTATCAGCAACCGTAACAAAATCCTTACTCAATACGAAGACCATTTTCTCCTTAGAATATGAGGTCTATATGCCTTTTCATTTGAATTGTATAGTTTTTTTGCGGCAACTCTAAGACAAAATTAAAGCGGAAACAAAAAGAATAATCTTAGTACGACGTATGATGAGAGGATATAGACTCCTTGATGTCTAAAAATACGAGAAATTATCCAGTTTTGATTGCTAGTTAGCACCACCTTACCCTCCAGGAAAGGGATGGTTAGTTTGTTTATATTGCGTGTTTTACTGCAATTATATAATAATCCAATAATCTAATTATATGAGGGGTAGATTTGAAGGTAAAAAATTAAGTAAACAAATTACTTATTTGCTGCCACGTTTATCGAACTGAATACCTTTCAAATGATTGTCTTGCTCCTTCTCCATTTCTATAAAGTCTTTCTTTGGTACAAAGGTTGTCTTCTGGGGAGCAAATGAACTACTCCTACTAGATACAACTTTTCCATTCGTGTCCAGCACCAGCTACAATATGCACTTTTTTAGTATGACTAACGCTAATCTTATCAGTTTCATGATTACAAACAAATCCATGTTTTTCTTTCAGCATTGTACGAATCAAAGTTATCTCGACCTCTCTAGTCGATATCTCATATTTTCTTGAGATATCTACCATTGCAAAATACAAACCACTACGAAGACTATACCTCTTACCTCTAGGAGCATTAGTCATTTTTGTTTGTCCTAGACTTGACTTTGACGTTGCCTTTGCGCTCAACGACTATATGATTATTATTTATATGATTTAGTGTCTTGTACATTGTTGCAACTCCTTTGATTGGGTGTTGTTACAGTCTGCAATCTGGGTGGACGCTCAAATCTTGCCCAGGCTGTGGGATATCCAGCTTGTTCCAATTCTAACGCTCACTCTGAACAATTAACGAATAAAAAATGCGAAAGATGATCGGGCAAACTACAACTCTGGGACAAATGGTTTCTAAGGTGCAGAGATTGTGCTTTACTAACCAGGAGGGTGTCACAATGAGTAACCAAATGACTCAATCAACTCCTTTATGGAAACAAGGCAAATATCCAGGAATGGAATTTTGTGCTTCCTGGTCCAGATTAGAAAAAGAAGACCCAGAGACATTCAAGATATTACCAACAGTTGTAGCGACAGAAGCACAGGATTTTGAATAGTCCTACAAAGTATATGTCACTAAGTATGGCCTATCAATTGGTAGAAGGAAAACGGATACTTCAATGTTGAAGGCAGTAGCAAATAATATCATTGAAGTAGAGAAGCCTAGTCCTAGGCTACCTATGTCAGAAGACAATCCCTTAAGGTTGACTAACGAAGAATGTCTATGTCTACAGGACCTTATTCTCCTATACGCAAATAGCATAGCACGACGCAAAAATTAGATTGGCCAGGATGGAGGGTCATGTCAAAGCTATTCGAAAAATGATAGCTGCAGATCGAAACCATTCTGATATAATACAACAGGTTTCTGTTGTCCGTGCAGCTTTAGACGGTGTGGTAGAAGTAATGGTTCAAGATCTAGTAGATCATTGCAGATGAAAAAGGTAAGAAAGTAGCAATAGAACTAAAGGATACAGTATCAAATATTTTCTAGCTCTATAAAGAAGAGCGAAGTTTCTGTTCCCATGCTTCAGAGGGCAAGCTATTCTCCAACTGGTGGCGTTGTATGAGCATATCAATGGACATGTATTTGCCGAAAAGGTGACAGATCCTTGATACCTAATGCGTGGAGCTACGGATTATTTATGGTTAATTCTTCATGATTTTGTTGGGTGAACTAAAAAGGTGTCGTATGCAACGTAGCCAGTTCTTCATAGATTGTTAAGAAAATTATAAGATAGTAAGATCATCTAACTTTTTCAAGAGATCCTTCGTTGTGTTTTCTATGTGTCATCATTTCACTTTTCGTTGAACAGTGAGGAAATGGTTCAACAGAATCCTTCATTCGTTTTGCGTTGTCGTTTATGTTATCCCTTACTATGATTTTCCTCTGGGTAAAATCCATTCAGACCATCCTGTAGGATCACGATGCTAACTTAAATACTAAACCTTTACGAGGTTAGACGTAGACGCAGTTATTTTCGCTACTTTTTAGGAAGATACTGCGAGGTATCTTGTGATATGCAAAAATAAACTTTGTTTGTATCCTATTACCAATGTACGGTAACGCTATTCAGTACAATGATGCGTACCTATTGATTCAAAGACCTATTACTGACTTTACTGTATAATATAAGTATGATACTAGAACTTAGAAAAAGCGTATCGATGATATTACAGTGTCGGTGGTAAGTCCAGCTACAAAGATGGTCAGCGCCTTTGTAGGTATAGCGGCAATAGCAGTAATGATGACTATCAGTGCGCGTGGTGAGGCGCTTGCAGATTCACAACATTGTGATAAGTCAGGAAGTCTTTCCTGCTATAGCATAGGTTATTCAGACGGACAGGCTAATCCCGGAACTAGCTGTCCGAGTGGTCACAGCTCAAACTTTTGTGATGGATGGAATGCTGGAGCAGGGACCTCGGGCAATAATAACAATAACGGCAACAATAACAATCTAGTGATGCATGCTATGGACACTCCCCAATGAATGTTGTAATGAACATTTTTAGGATAGCACCAGCACGGTAGCTGCTACCGATCCCAACTTCTTAGCGGAATTAAGGGTCTTGAAATCTGATGGCTGTGCAGCAGGCTGATTTAAAATCCCACTAAATAGTCTACGCGGCCAAATTTTGGAAAACTTTTTATCTTTTGCTATACTGCAGTGGTAATATTCTATTAGGTGATAATGAATATGGCTACATTTCAAAATACGGCTGGCGGAATGCCAATCGTGATTTTAAGAGAAGGAACTAAAGAAAATAAGGGTAGAGAAGCACAGAGAAACAACATTGCCGCAGCCAAGGTAATAGCTGATATGGTGAAAACTTGCCTGGGGCCACGTGGTATGGATAAGATGCTAGTTAGTTCTATTGGAGATGCTACAATTACAAATGATGGTGCAACAATTCTAAAAGAAATGGATGTTGAGCACCCTGCGGCAAAAATGATGGTTGAAGTTGCCAAGTCTGTAGATAATGAAGTGGGTGATGGAACAACATCATCGGTAATTCTCGCTGGTGCTTTACTAGGTGTAGTACTTACATAGA
>DAOM01000370.1 GCA_002501855.1 Candidatus Nitrosopolaris nunavutensis | reverse complement strand
GCTATAATTGCAGCAGTTGCTCGTGCTGGCATCAAGATAAGAGATTATACTGCTGTTGGTTTTGCCCTTGCCAGTGCGGTCTCTGCTACAACCTTAATTCCGCTTGCATTCTCTGGCAACGAAGTACATAGCCAGGTAAATTGGATTGCAGTTTTGCACTTGAAGGCCGGGGTATTGGGCGATCCATTGTCGGTAATAATGGCCAATCTTGTGGCATGGATCTCATTTTTGATATTCGTATATTCCACAGGATATATGCACGGGGAAAGAGACCTGACAAGATACTGGTTTTTTATGCTCTTCTTTATCGGGTCCATGCAATTGGTCGTGTTATCAGACAATTTCCTAATGCTCTTTTTTGGTTGGGAAGGGGTAGGTCTTGCATCCTATGCTCTCGTCGGCTTTTGGTATACTGACAGAAAGAAGGACTTTGTCGGAACAGAAGGCCATCGAGCGGGAGGAATTGCGATGTGGGCTTCTCCATCTCACGCCGGGGCGAAAGCGTTCATAATGACAAAAGCAGGAGACACCATGATGCTTGCAGGAATGTTTCTGATTTTTGCATATTCAGGAACATTCGGGTTTAAGGAATTACTCCAAAATCAGGGATGGGCAGTGCAGATGGCGCATCAGAACCTGTTAGTGCCTGCAGCAATATTACTATTTGGTGGTGCAGTAGGCAAGTCTGCACAATTTCCATTGAACGAATGGCTTCTCGAAGCGATGACAGGTCCAGCTTCCGTATCGGCGCTGATTCATGCAGCTACAATGGTTAAGGCCGGGGTATTTCTAGTAGCCCGGATCTCTCCCTTGTTCTTTGCACTTGCAGCATTTGGTATGACACAATTCTTTGAAGTGGTTGCATGGGTAGGGGCTATTACTGCATTTCTTCTTGCATCACAGGCTATTGCGAATCCAGAAATTAAGAAAGTTTTAGCGTATTCGACAGGCTCTCAAATTGGATATATGATGATGGCCATAGGCATAGCAGGACTTTCCACTAACTTTGCTGAAGGCTATACTGCAGGATTCTTTCAATTGATAAGCCATGCGATGTTCAAAGCCGCACTATTCATGGGCGCAGGGGCACTGCTTCACGTTGTTGGTTCCAGGTTTATGACCGACATGGGCGGGATGCGCAAATATATGAGAAAAACCTACATCTTCATGTTCCTAGCAGCCATGTCTCTCGCAGCTGCACCTTTAATCACATTAGGATTTTGGAGCAAGGACGCCATATTTGCAGCTGTTTTGGGATCAGGCTACGTCCATTCACTTCCACTCTTCATAATGGCTTTCGTAGTCGCGATAATGACTGCCTTTTATACATTTAGAATGATCGGTATGTCATTCTTTGGTAAGAAGAGCCCTCATCTGGAGGAACTAGAGAAAGCCGGGCACCATCCTCACGAGGTACGCCCGATAATATGGGTCCCTTTTGCAATTCTTGCAGTAGCAACCATTGCTATAGGAGTGGTCGGATTTGCCTTTGGTGCAGAGCTTCAGCATATATTCGCAGATTATCTTGCTAAATACTTTGGAATCACCCAACAAAAACAACTGCAGCTGCTTCAAAACCCAGCAACAACCACTCAGCTTGTTAAGCCACACACAGAGACCAAACTATTCCTTGGTCTTAATCCTTATGCTGCAGCTGCATCCTTTGGAGCCTTTGCGATAGGAGGCTTTTTGGGATATATGTTTTACATTGCCAGGAAAATTGATCCGCAGATTATCTCTAAGAATATTGTTACGAGGGGAATATGGAAGTTCCTTTACAATAGATGGTACCTTAATTCAGCGCTTTATTGGGGCGCTGTCATAGGGCCCGTAGCAATCTATCGTATAATCTGGAGGTACTTTGAAATATCTGTCATGGAAGGCATAAGCCATGCATTTGAACTCTCGATGGCATCATTCTCTAGAGTAGTAAAAGCAGGACAGACTGGAATAACACAAACTTACTTGTTTGTATTCGGAGTTGGGATTATGATTATTATAATGCTGCTCTTGCTATAGAGAGATTGTTGAAGAATGGTTGATTTTTTTTCGACGCCCCTTCTTGTGACAGTCGTACTCGGATCCGTAGGACTCGGAATCCCAGTAATAGATGCGCTTAAAAAAGAAAGGGGTTCTAATAACAAACTGTATAGTGCGATTGCCTTTAGTGCGCTAATCATAGCGATAGGCATTGTGATCTTCCGTGTATTATCTGGGGCAGTGATGCCAGCCGCTGCATTTGGGACAGGTGTCCTTTCAGATGATCTTTTTGGTTCATTTTTTGCAGTGGCGCTGCTGATTGTCTCAATCATGGTAACTGCATCTTCTTGGGATTATATGAAAGGGAGAGCAAACCCTGCTGCGTATTACTCGCTCATATTACTTTCAAGCATAGGTATGGTACTAATTGGTTATTCCACTGATCTCGTAATGTTATTTGTTGCATGGGAGCTTATGTCACTGCCCACCTATGCACTCGCTGCCTTTTCAAAACGAGACCCAATCTCAAATGAAGCTGCGATAAAATACTTTATGTTTGGTGCATTATCTTCTGCGATCCTGGTTTTTGCCATAGGGCTTGTTTACGGGATTACAGGAACAACCAATATAGGGGGAGCAATCCAAGGATTGGCTCATCTTCAAAAAGACCTAATTCCCGTAGGACTTCTTTCGATCGCATTGTTTATAGCCGGTTTTGGATTTAAAATAGGTCTTGTTCCTTTTCATATGTGGCTGCCTGATGCATATGAGGGTGCGCCTACTACAATAGGCGCTCTTCTAGCTGCCGGAACGAAAAAAGCGGGATTCGCTGCAGCGCTGCGTGTAATTGTGCTCGGAATGTTCGTATTACATCCAGACTGGACATTCACCCTTGCTGTAATAGCAATATTTACAATGACACTCGGGAACTTTGCGGCTTTGGTTCAAAAAAGTGTTCCAAGAATTCTTGCCTATTCTAGCATCGCACAGGCAGGCTATATCTTGATCGGCTTTGCGCTGGCCCCATACTCCAACCAAGCTCTGACCGGTTCTCTTTTTTACATAATTAATCATGCAGTAATGAAATCTGCTGCATTCCTAGCTGCGGCTGCTGTTGCTACTGCTTTGGCTGGTTATAGTCTTGAAAGATACAGAGGACTAGGTCATCGGATGCCAATCACTGCCATCGCATTATCAATTTCCCTGCTCTCACTTGCTGGTGTCCCTCCGCTCGTTGGTTTCTGGAGCAAATTGGTGGTGTTTGGAGCGGCAATTAATAGTGGTTCAATAGTAGCATGGGCTCCATACCTTGCAATCGCTGGTTTGCTCAACAGTGCACTTTCTCTTGGCTATTATGCGTGGATCATTAAAAAAATGTATATGGAGCAAGGACCCGATATGACCAAAGTTAAAGAGCCTAGGGCTATAGCTGCGGTACTAATATTCGCCATTATATTCATGGTAGGTTTCGGGATCTGGTATGCGCCTGTTTTAGAGTTCGCGTCAAAGGCGGTCCCTCATTTTGGGAATATCGCTTCCGTGGTATCCAATAGCTCCTCGCCCACGTCTCATACAGTTAAACCTGCTTCTGTTGCTTCGTCTAATTCATCTTCTGCTGCTGGTCTCCGTTCAATTGCCGTTGTGCTTAGGTCCCATACTCTATAACTCGGCTTGCAGGTCTTCTATGGGGTATGCCTAGCGTGCTCGAATTTATTCTGCTTGGAAGAAAAATTTCGCTACTTAGGCGAAACAGAATCTAAATAATGATATGAGAGAATCTAGATTTTTACTCTAGTTACTTTTCATTCTTTCTTGACCTGACACGAAGGGAGTGAGTTATGTGCAATAACTATTCAAAACCGAAGTGAAGCCAAATCAGTCAAGCGTTCCAAATGCCTCTTCGGAGTACTGTCGTGTATCTTTCGTAATTCATTTTTGGCTTTTGTTGAGTATGACAAATATAGGCCTTCCATACGCTCGACAAATTCTCGGGACTGACCATTTTTCTTTACCAACAGGTTGAACAGTCTATCTTCATTACTCCAATCCATTAGATCGTCATGAATTTGATAAGCAATTCCGAGTAAATTACCGAACGCGGCCATAGCATGAATCTCATCCTCCACGCCCCCTGACAATATGGCCCCTATTTTTGCTGATGCTTCGAAAAGCGAGGCAGTTTTATATTCAAGAACTTTTATGTAATCATCCTCTTTAATTTTCCTGTCTTTACCAAATTTAATCTCCATTATTTCACCCTCACTCATCTTTATTGCAGCTTTAGAAAGTTCGCCCGATACACGCGAGTCATCCATCTTCGATCCAATATTTAGAATAATTCCTAGAACAAAATCAGCAGTTAGGATACTGTTGTTGTAACCATACTTCACGTGGAAGGATGGTTTACCACGTCGAATGTTTTCCTCATCTATAATATCATCATGAATTACAGATTCTGTATGAAGGAGTTCTATGGCAGAAGCAGCCATAAACGCAGCATCGTTTTCTGTGACGTTTACTAGGCCGATCGCTTTTGTTTTTATACTTTCAGCAGACAACAATAGGATCAATGGACGAATTCGTTTACCGCCATCACAGGCATACCTCAATGGAGCATAGAATTCGGACCAAGAGTAGAGATCTAATTCTCGTCTGAGGGCTTCATCTATCTTCAATAAGTATTGGCTAAACAACTCCATCAAAGGATTAACCTCAGTATTTCTTCTAGTCAGACCCGCTCTTGCCCGTAATTTCTTGAAATAAAGAGAATATTAATGCTTTTACAAAATTACTGAAATATTGAGTATATGATATTTATTCAGGAGTAAACGAATGAATGAAATAATAATAACTATTGCTCCGGCCGGGATTTGAACCCGGGATCTGCGACTCGAAAGGCCACAATGCTTGACCGGATTATGCAGCCGTTTATCATTATCAGCTTCTACACCACCGGAGCACATGTGAATCTTGTTGCAAGTCACATTACATAAAATCTTTTCTTGTTATTATGGGAGCCACAGACAAATAGAAAAAAGGGAGCCATCGTCGATTAGAGAGTTTCAAACCTGGCTAAAGATCAATTTTATCGGTTTTCATACCTTAGCAGCTTTATACTCCCCTTGCCAAAGTAACCATACCAAGTTCCCTGGAAAACTAATCGAATGTCGCACCACTATATACGATTGAATAACTCTATTCACAAGGTTTTTACACCACCATTGGTAATTTAGTTTTTGAAATGACGGGGGTTGTAGAACGAATAGATATTGAAATCGATAAACAGAGTTTGCTCAAGCACCCATTCTACCAGATGTGGTCTGAAGGTAAGCTGACTACTGATCATCTTCAGGGTTACATTAAGGAGTATTTTCAACTAGTAATAGCGGTCCCTGAATTTGTTCGAAATATCCAAGGTCTTACGAAGGACTCCTCTCTGGAAACCGAGCTAGCTCATCACTTTAAGGAAGAGTCTGATCATATTGAACCTTGGATGAGGTTTGCGATATCCATGGGCGTTTCACGGGATGAATTATTAAATTATGCACCTACTTGCAAGACAACAGAAGCTGTTCTTACTTTAAACAGCCTGACAAAATTGTCCTTCGATGAAGCGGCAGCAGCGATGTATGGATATGAGAAGGAATTGCCCAAGATCAGTACATCAAAAATCAACGGTTTAAAGAAATATTACGGCATCGAAAACAGCGATGCTACAAATTACTTTGAAATACATGAAGAAGCAGACATAAGACATGCAAGATTGTGGATGAATATTCTAAAGAAGGTTTCTACGGACGATACAGAGTCAGTGTTCGAAGCAGGTGTCAAGTCGTTGAGTGCACAAAACAAATTGCTAGATGCTATACAGGAGAAATACGTCGGCCAGTACTGCTAAGCCAGTTCAAAGCTCTTCCGACAGACAACATACTCTGTCTGGGGCTAGGAGGGGTGTAAATCGATTTCTCAAAACCTTTATACCTTGTGCTTTATCGTCTTTTTATTTACGGGCCCATAGCTCAGTCTGGCAGAGCGACCGGCTCATAACCGGTCGGCCAGGGGTTCAAACCCCCTTGGGCCCACTTTAATCTCAAGAATCATGGAATGGCAGAATCAAGGAAGCAGTACCTAGGATATTTGGCGATCTAAAACACTTAGGACGTTTAACAAAACAAGGGACTTTCATGATATTTCAGGACGGCTACTGTAATGCTCCATAAGCCTCATCGTAGTAAAATTGATACTTAGGTCGGTGTTGCGATTGGTGTTGCTGCGGTGGCTTCCTCCAAGCCATAGTGCTGGTATCTAGTCTCGGGGGGAATGTTGGATACCTCCATTCTGTCATTGACCTATTAACCTGATTCTCTACTTCCTGTTGCAAACGCCTCTTCGTCTCTTCAACGACAAATGGCGGCGGCCTTTTACTAGCAACAGATTGTGGTGTTGGATCTCCTGAAGTATGTACAAATTGTCCTCCTTGCTGATAATTTTGTTGTTGTTGCTGTTGCGTCTTCCTTTGAGATTCTTTATTCATGAGTTGAATCTGCATTCGATTCCACGCGTTACCTGCTGTGATAAGACAGGTCTTGGCAAGCAAGCCAATTGAAGGTGATTCTATTTTTTCCCTTTGATAGTAATCCTGTGCCATTGCTTGGAAAAATGGTACGTACGAACTTGGCAGTCTAAGAAAAATTCTATTAGTATTATTCACTTTTTGTCTTACTTCTGGTTGTTGTTGCCCTTCACGTTTTTTAGATAGTATCATTGTCTATAACTTGAAGCACTTTTCGAAATGCCATCCTTATATAATTATACACGATGTTGCGACAAGGTGTCAACGCACTGACGAACTGTCACCGGGGCCTGTCAGCGTCATCCATGCAATGTCCTGGACCATGACTCTATTTGTCTGTAACTAGCCCTCTAGTGATATATTATTGCATCATCTTTCTAGTGATGTGTACTGCAATGAATACATCTGACTGAGGA
>DAOM01000226.1:10647-11489 GCA_002501855.1 Candidatus Nitrosopolaris nunavutensis | reverse complement strand
GATATCAAAGTCTTTTCCATGCATGGTCTTGATATATCTATTACTGCTAGCGTCATTTATTCTTGCTCCCGTAGATATTTTCTTAAAAGTCCTTTAAAACGTCTAGTTCCACTTGTTTTGATTAATTCCCTATGAACTCGGCTTTAAAAGATGTTCAGAATGTGACATTTATATTAAATTTGCAGGTCCAAGATGTCCCTGTTGCAGATACCCTCTGAGATCAAAGAAGAGGAATTATACCAAGGTTAGTACGTCTAGTTCCAACACAGCTGTTGTTCCATGAGTTTGCTTTTCCTAATAACATGCTCGATTATCGCAATTAAAGTACAGAATGCTAGAAATAGCTCATATCAAATAATATCAGCTCAAATCCTCTATCTATGCTCAAAGTATACAGATTATGATCATCACATCGAGAATCAGCTTTCCCATTGACAGTAGACAAATATTGTTTTAACATAAGCAGAATAGTAAATAATTTCTGTATGATCCACAGTTCTTCAATTGTCTATTGTTTATTCTTGGAATCCTTACTGTAAAATGGACCTTCTTTCAAGGCATATTATTAAATTCAAAAGACTTTGTAATGCTAGCACTCCCCATTTTCTGAATGGTAATGGAATGTCTAATTAGCTCGAATATAAATGTAATATTAAGTTCTAGATCAATATTCTAATAGATCTGCATATTGAAGCTTTATTATCCACGCAATGTGAAGAGACGTTTCTTCGAGCTTGACATCTCAATCCAGGAGTATACTCTATGACGAGATAGCCTAATAAGTTCAAATTGCAATGTATATTGTAGTATATCTCGCCAATCTCCTGATGTCTCAACAGTAG
>DAOM01000226.1:0-10336 GCA_002501855.1 Candidatus Nitrosopolaris nunavutensis | reverse complement strand
ATAAAATGGTCTGTAAAGGAATATTTCTACGTCATAAGGCGATGAAGCCAGTTGGGACTGGTCGTTATTCTATTGGACAGAAACGTTGTCAAGTGTGTGAGATCTTCTTAACATGGGAAGGATTATGGTGTCCATGTTGTGGATATAGATTAAGAACTAGGCCACGAAACATGAAATATAAAGCTAAATTGCAAGCACGGAAGAAAATAGAAAGAGCTAGATCAATAGCAGTATACGAACGGCCGCCTATTCAAGCTCGTCAAAAACATATTGTACACAAACGGCATCTTTGTATAAACGTATGATATAATTCGGTAGATTGTCATCCAATGAATCGATTTTCTTTGCTAGTTGAAATGAATCGATGTTTGATTTGATATTAGAAGTTTTTAACCGAATTGATTGGCCTTTTTTCATCGCAGTTGGATGAGACAAGGGTCTTTCTATAATGGAAACAGCTCCACCTTAAAAAAATCTTGTTATCAACCCACGAGTATGGCGCCGGGAGTGGGACTTGAACCCACGAGTCCCGAAGGACATCAGCTGGCACGTCCATGTATTCATATTGATCTCGAGGCTGACCCCTTTTAGGGCCATAGACTTACCTAGCTCGGGTATCCCGGCAAATATCCTTGATAAGGCATTACAATATAATGTTTTTTCATCGAATCTCACATAATACATACAAATCGATTCTACAAATGTTACATAGCTCAGTATGAGAGTTGTGAATCATTCTTTCACAAGCTCAAAAAATGCGGAGGTCAAGCGCGAGTTGGCGCTAGGCGAATTCATTATGGAACTTGAAAATGGGGAGGTCGCCCCATTTGTATGTCCGGATGCATCGGCTATCAGCTTTCAACTACCCGATATACACGGATTTTTTTCGCACGACAACTCCTTGTTAAGATAGTTTCAACATCATTACTACATAATACACTTAGAATATGAACAGAAATTGTTCACACTACATTTTGCTGACAACAAAATGTAGGTATTGCTCCCATATAACATCGAACCCCAATCCTTTGCTTAATTATTCTTAGCATTCTTATCATAAAAAGTGCCAAAAATAATAATTATCTAGGTTATAATTTGATCACTAGATCCAGATGAATGCATCATGATTAAAATGCAGCAATAATTTCGACAAGTCAAATATATTCGATAAGAGTAAAGCAATTGAGAAGGCTACGACCCACACCCCATTGTCAATGACTATTATCATCGCCACTATGGTAATGATAGCCGGAGCGCTAGCTTTTATGTCAATTCAAAAATCAAATGCGCAGCTGAAGGTAATTCAGAGCGAACAACAACAAAAGCTTGGCCAGCTGAATGATTGTGGAAACAATGCGACCTGCACAAATATAGGCTCACTCAGTTTTATGATATCTAGCCAGGCTGCTAATGATACAAAGCTGAATTACATGGTCAGCGAAGCAAATTCTATTAAAGACTATGTGCAAAAAGATACGACGCCTTTCATTTTGCCTTTTCCATGAGAAACTTTATTTATGACTTACAGTCTGGAATGCCATTATTAGTAGAAAACCAATTTTTAGGTAACTTTGCGGAATGACCTCTGTTTGGGGGTTTTGAACTCGGACTAATCTACCAAGCCACAGTCCTTTGAAAAGCACGCTCTCCAACTATTACGAGCGGCCACAATATGTGATCAGCTGCAGAAACTGGAAAGCCTTCGTTATTCATTGCTTCGAGTTTCATAATTGATAAACAACATAGATCATGATTTTCGTGCTCATGTTTGCAAGAGAATAGTTCCCTAGAGCTAGTCTAGTGAGTTTAATTAATACACACACTCATTCCCTATTAATTTCCTTAGAAAGTCTGACAGGCTGCTTATAGCGATGAAATATGATTGACATGCGAATTGGTTGTATGCGGATAGGTTTAGTGACATATCACCTTAGCCTACCTTCTATAACGAACATAAGCTCGACAAAAATGCTACCTCCTAGGACATATCTTTTCTCTGTAAGAGTATCACGACTATACCAACTACAATCGATAGAAGGGCTGGTATATGATGTTCACCAGTCAGATACAATATGGACACGGTAATTCCAATTAGCAGTACAACAATTCCTCCGCTTACTTTTTTCAACGGTATTACCATTTTTCACTTTTCACCTTTCCCCTGTTACGTCTTTCATATCACGTTCTCCATACGACCTACTGGTAATCTGCTCTAAACTAAGCAACAACTATTATCGTAAATTGTTTAATTCTCCTTTTTGAAGGTGCACACGGTAAATCTATCTACAGTACTAGCAAAAGCCACAATGCGGATAGATCGGTCTATCAAACGTCGGATAAAATTCGGAGTAGCAGTTAAAACATTTCATTTTTCCAAAAGTCAATCGAGTTCTAATCGGAGCTATTAGTGCACTAACACAGTCGTCAGGATTTATGCCTATCAGAAAACTCGTCTCCTCCTGATTTTCCTTTGTAACCGTTCTGCTCCCCTCCGTCTGCCTAAGATATTTAATAAGCATAAAAGATTTTGCTATGAAAGCAAGAGTAATTGAAACCATGCCACCAACAAGAGTCCTTATGTGATGATCTTAAAGCCTTCACCCCCTTCTTTGGGTGAAACAATAATGGTCCCTATCCGGATACAGATTACACCATAAGCTACAACTCCAAGGCGCTAACTTCCCTATACAATGTAACATGGTGACAGCTATTACGATTCATCTACTACGCCAAGACTGGTGTTTGTCCGACATCAATAGAAATTTGCTTTCGCTTTCACGTATAGATAAATACCAAGACCATCATAGTATCTCTTACGATAAAGCCATATAGTAGTACGTTCACAATCAATTCGAGTTATGCAGGAATCAGCATAATATTATTACATAATCCAATTCAGTTTAAATAATGATGATGGGCATATCATTCTGTGCTAGCTGCGTCTCTTAATCCGCCGACACGCGAAGAAGTTAAGAAATTAACTATGATTGATATTGCCATAATGGGTGGGTTAGCGGATTCTCTAAGAAGTACTCTCAAAAAATATATTCAAATTGACCCATATACCATGTCGGATCCATTTGGATCTGAAGATGAGTATAACTATTCTGTCATTTTAGATAGGCAAGAACCACGAAGAGCAGTTGCTATGATCAAAGATGAGTATAACTATTCTGTCATTTTAGATAGGCAAGAACCACGAAGAGTGGTTGCTATGATCGCTTCTAAGTTAGAACCACTTCCGCAGCTCCCATGGGACGATATATTGGGTGATCGATTGGTTAGATCATCATTGTCAAAACCGGATGCTAATGCCCTGAAAAATGAAATGATGCCCAAGGATACTAACAACTTTTACCAATACAGGCGTTCTGGCAAGATTACTGGCTTCATAATGTTTGCGTTTCAGATCTGTGGACAGCATTGAACATTAGTGCAGACTTTAACAATTCGTTCGCAGCATTTGCATTTTTGGGCCTTCAAATGTTCTATTTTTAAAAATGTCATCAATCTATCAGAATATTTTGCCGCAATTTTGGCCGACCATGCCTTTTCGCCCATCCTGTTATAGTAAGCCCTGTGTCCCTTCGCTTGCCCTTAATAAAAATCAGTAGTAGACTCTGAAGTTGGGAAAAGGTAAAGGCCGTGAACAGATGATTTAGTCATACATAACTCATAATGAGCATGCCAAGCTCGATATTTTTAAGGAATTTCGAGTTGTAACTCGTAAAATAATAATCATAGCATAGGAATCCTGTCTTCGCTTATGCAAGAGTCATTAAGTAGAAGAATCCTAATACCAAATCGCTACCTTACTGTGTAAAATAAGTACAAGTAATTTGCAAAAATTTACATTGACGGCTCTTCTCTTATCTTCAAATTTCCATCGGTCAAAATATCTATTCCTATAATATCGAGAATTTCTTTTGCTCGTTCTTTTCCCTCCCTCTCGACAATATTTCTGGCCATTTTTAAGCGGTAAGCTGGCGCCCAGTGCTGACCTATTTTATATTTGCCTCGCATCCCCTCTGGGACTATCTTGATTACAGTGACTTCATGGACAGAGGGCAGATAATGATCAAGTGATTCATATTTTCCCTCTTTTTGATACTTTTCCATTAGCGAATTTAGCGCGTCTGCCTTTTCTTTGTTATCCTCTACGATCATTGCGTTACCTTTGATAACTACGCTAATGTAGAGAGTATCAGCTTGCGAAGCGTCACCGGGATGAAAATAGTAGGACGGTAAGAAGCAGACGTGTCGATCAACTTCGAACCCAACCTTCGAATTTCCTTTTATATTGTCTAGTTTTTCACCGAAAGGATGAGAATGCATATAAACTGCGTCTAGTTTTATTATTCTACGCGAACGGATTAGTGGGTCATTTGCTTGTACGTATACAAAATTCATTGGTATGACTTGCGGATAGCCATTGGCGTCTATAGAAGCTATTCTACCAACTGGCTCGTTGTTTAAAAATTCAATAATCTTATGCTTGGATTGTATCTCCAGTTTCTTTACGAGTTGCATTGCTCCACCATCATATTTCTCACAAAAAGAATATAATTAATTAACTTATTCAAGAAGCAAAGCGATCGCAAATTTTCATACCAAAGACGACTCCATTCTTATTTCTTCATACTGAGCGGGCATCAAGGATTTGAATTATAGAACGACAAAGCAATTCCACACAAACGGGTTGGCAGCTAATCAGGTAAATTCAAATATGCCGTTTTTCTGAGCTTTGCTGTCAAGCTAGGAATCGAACAGAGCGATGCTGCGATAAATATAGGAGCCTTGGGAGCTACAACTCTATTGTTTAATCATGTTAAATTTGCGATGCCCGGTATTACTACAACCAATGATAGTACAGGTGATTCCCTCAAAAATCCTAAGATTCTAACTCGAAACTAATGCAGCGCATCTGCATATTTGTAGTATATGTTCAAAGATCGCACCTCACTATTTGGTACGACAGTAAGTGCGAACCCGGTCAGGGTTAGAAACTGACTAAGATAGGATTGAAACTTTGTTTTTGATACCGTACTTGTGGCTCGAGCCTTGCCAGTCAGGCAATTATTGACATACGGTACTAGTACTATTAATCATGTCTAGCAGTTGCCTACAATTATGCTAGCATCATAGAACAAAGTGTGGTAATCCCGAAATGAAAGGGAACATTTATTGAATACATTAGGTAACGTGACCAGTTTTCTGCAAGTTCATTGCCTGGGAGCAACCAAATTTATATAGTTTGTTCTTGTACGCTAGATTGCTTACAGGGCGGTACCCTCCCGGGAGGGCGGCAACCGATATTTTCGTACATTTTTACACAAACTTTTAAATAGAAATGATTTCTATGAGCGTCAGATCGCCCATTTTAGATGTTATAGAACAATGTACAGAAAGTTGTAATTTGACCTCCCTGGAGGATGTGGGCAGGAAAAAAATGACGTAATAAACTTAATATCGTAAGTACCAATTATTGAGTTTATCCCTAAATGAGTAATAACGTTGGCATAGATTTTACTGAATTAGCACCACCCGATGGCTGCCAACCAACACAAGTCCCCTCTAAGGGGCAGGATGTAGAAAAACATGAAGAGCTGATAACGCTAGGATTTCGGGTCAAACTGAAGGAAAAGGCAATCATTCAGGACTAAGTCAATAGGATGTACTACCAATTCGTAGTAGATCCCAATACAAACGAACCAAAGAGAATGTTGACGAGGGTATCGGAAATTGGCAGGTAGCATCAAAAACTAAGTGGAAACTCAAATTTAACGCTCATGTCCTCTCAATAGCTCAATTTCCGCTCAATCAACTGTTAGATTCGGCAGCATTTGTGTAAATGCCCGCTCGTCAGGGGAGAAAATAACAATCTTTGTCAATCTGTACGCCAATACAGACCATAACCCATCAACCACCAATTCAATTTCCATGACAGGGAATACTTCGAAATCTGTTGCTTTGTTTTCCTTTAGTACTTCTGCTAGTTTGACAGGGTCTTTCAATAGCAATCAAATTACGGGCTTTCAATGAAAGGAATCCATGGAGATGATTGGGAATAAACAACCCATACCGGAATTTCATAAAACATTAAAATAGTATTATCATCTAATTAATTTATATATGCCTCTCCTAATGGTTAAATGCAAAAATTGTGGATTCGAATATCCCTTCGCCACACAAATGAATGCGGAGACACTCAAGACTATTAGATTGGACAACAGTAAGGAAAACTGTCCTGAATGCAAACGAATCTCTGCATATAATAAGGCCGACTACTTCTTTAAATAAGCCACACTATTTTTTGCAGGCTGACTAACGTCACTATAGGTAGCAAAAGGATGTTGAGGAGATTCGACTGCTATGTTTACCATTGCTTGATTTATTTCAGATTATTATGAAATCAATTCGCCTTAAACGTATTGTTATGTTTACTAGATGATCCTTGTCGTTGGAATATGCACTAGGAAAAAAGGACAGAGGAATACGTTCTGCTATCATTGATCGTTAAAGATTTGGCTAATGTTATTACTGACCTCACAGAAATTAGTACTTTCGGGGAAACATCTCCTCGTAGGGCTCTAGAATTCTTTTGCAAAATTCCTTGCCCTTTTCTGTAATGTTATATTTGATTATCTTTTTGTTGCCCCATGGTTCTTCTACCCTTCTGATAAACCCTTTTTGTTCCATGTCATTGAGTATGTCTTTATGCTTTACTAGATTAAGGCCACAATAGCTTAATAGAGAAGTTTGGTTAAGCTGACCATACTCCGTTAACTTGAGTAAAATATCTTTTCTAATGTAAATGCGATCACGATATTCATGCGACAAGTATTTGATTTGACTGTAAATGGAAAGGAAGGCACGAAGCATTAAGTTTTGTTATGGATCAAGTAGTATCCACTAAACATGTCCAGAAACCAGTAGTGATTTTATTTCTCGATCTGTCCGGCTCATTATTCAGAACGTTAATCGATGACTTGATCGACTACTGGCGCACCTAGGTGAAATAGACTGTTCATAAGAAATAAAAAAAGAACATCATAATGCTTCCACCATTTGGTACAATGAACAACTTCATACTTTTTTGAGTTTTATCTTCCCTGTTATGCTCTACAAGATTGCATGACTTCCCCTTTTTGTATATCATTCTTTTAATTTCGGACCAAGGCATTTTAAAAAACATTATAATACCTGCTAACAGTGGGTGAAGATTGAATACGCAGCGTCATGACGTCTTCGAAGAAAAGGCTGATATGTTGTAATTCTTCCATTGTTATGAGTCTGTTTGATTATTACTACAGCAGTTTGAATTCTTCATGTAAACCGCAGCTTACTGGCTTTTAACGGAATTTAACACCATTTAATACCAATGATAAGTATGTCAACAAAAAGAGAACCCGAGAGAGCAGCCACAACATTTGCTGAAGATGATAAGACAATAGAGGTAAGAACAGCATTAACTGAGCAACACCATTCAGTCGAAAAAGCATTAGATGAAACCAAAGATAATATCAAAAGAACAATAGAGGAAGCAAGAACAGACATCCCACGTAATACCCAAGCACTCAATGATTATCAAGAGCACTCTCTCCAGGCAACTAAAGAAATTACAGATAGTTACCTTGAATCTCAAAAGGAGATCATAAAGTCATTTCAGTCAACATGGGTCCCATACGTAGAGAATGCGTATGGCACATTTTGGAATAATTGGGCATCTCCACGAAGGGCAGCTGAAATCTATGCAAGAACAGTAAGCACTTTTGCAGATAACGTAATTGCTACAACGAGAATATCTAACAATGCGATGTTTGCAAATATGGAAACATTCTAGACATTTATTCAGCGTGAGAAAGATGATTTAAAGGAATTTTCGAGAATAGGAGTCAATGCCGCAAAAACGTTTGCACAAACCTCAAGAGATGTTTCGAGAGAACATGATCACAATAGGTACTACTAAAGTACCTTTTCGTTATCACACACAATCTAGCCAATTTCACCTCTACTAATTCTCAATTATTAAACTATAGTATGAAAGTATAATGCTTTTTTCGATTAATCTTATGAATTATCGCAGATTTGTTTTGCAAATTTGGTTCTTTATTGTGGCTGCAACATGCTTTGCGGAAGGCAGAGCTAGCTGGTGTTCTAGCAGGTAACCGTGTTACCATGTAGATACTCTTATGGACTCGTGAGAATATTCTTAAATGAGTAAATGTATATGGATTAATCTATAATATTTACAACCATCATGGCTGGTAAAGTATATCTTGTATCATCCAGCAATATCGTGTATGAAAACCCAGGATATCGAAACATATGGGAATTTATTGTCTTTTGTGTAATCATCCATGCTAGTATGTGATTATTGTTTTGTTTGTCGGAGGATGATCAACAAGAAGATATTGACTATAAACGACCAAACTCGTCACTCACCCGCCTAATGTTCAAGGAATCTGATCATTCACGCTTCTTTGAATTCACTTCGGTTTACACCCTGTTGGTAACCTTTTATCTTATCTACTTTTATTCAGCAGATGTACCATCCTCCGACACGAAATTAAATAACCAGCGCAATTAATATCCAATCAAAGAATCTAATGATAGTTAAAAGCCAAAAAGTAAAGAGAGAGCCCCTTACAGCTTTGGCTGATGACGAGCTTGTGGAAATCATGGGTTCTGTTATGCATCACTCAAAATCCTTTAATGATATTACAAGGGATAATGGCAATATTCCACGTACTACTGCTTTTAGAAAAATAAAGTGGCTTCTCAACGAAGGCCTTCTCATAGTCGACAAAATTGTGATTACGCCATCCGGAAAGAAATTTAGTTTGTACCATAGTACATTAAAAGCTATCAACGTTAGATATGAGAATAACGATGTGATTGTAGAAGCAGAGCAAAATTTTGACATCGCAAAAAAGTGGCTAGAAAAATTTTTCTCGTTTGATTAATTACAGGAAGGATATAACGGAATTTGTCTTTATCCAATACCCACATTAAAGGGTCTCAATCTTTCTGTTGGCTATCTAGTGCGGTTCTTTCACTACGACCGTCAATTCCACGCATGAAGCCATAATAACAGTAACAATCTGAATTAGATTTAACTTGGAACATCAAATTTATTGAACTCAAGTGCCCCAATCCAATTTATAATTATTTGGATTCTCAATTCAATTTATAATAATCAAGTGATAGCTCAGATGCTCAGACACTGCTCCATTTCCAGTTATTTAGAGACAACGAGATTAGAGGTGTACAAGAACGGAGGAGATGCGAGGATTAAACACGCATGTCATCGATTCTTTATCAGTACCAATTTAATATCCAAAAGATATGATTAGTTTGCTCTGTTTCCTATCGTATAAGTCTCATAAATTAAACTACAGACTCCGGCAATAGATCAAGATCTTCATCTAAAATAACCACCACCATTAAACTGTAGCTATAAACACCTGCATCATCAAAATAAACGAAATGATGCTACCGCCTGCGTTGGCTGCCGACTGTTATCATCTAATTCAAAAATTCGACAAGGTTATAAAAAAGAGCGTACATGGATTGAATACACTGATAAACCTCAACCGTATATATCAAGAAGATTGTCTGAGCTTTATGAGTAAGCTTAGGGATCAAAAAATCCTAGTAGATGTCGTTGTTACTTCTCCACCTTATAATATGAACAAGGAATATGGAATATACAAAGACAATAAAGAAAGGGAGAAGTATTTACAATGGATGAAGAATGTTGCAGAAAAAAGTTACGATATTTTAAAGGACGACGGCTCGTTCTTCCTCAACGTTGGAGGTAGACCAGTAGATCCAACAGCTCCATTCGAAGTTGCCACTCAATTTAGAACTATTTATGAACTCCAAAATACAATTCATTGGATAAAGTCTGTTTCTATTGACGCAGAGGACGTAGGTAAGAATAATGAGTTCCGTGACTATGGCAACATATCTATTGGTCACTTTAAGCCGATAGTTAGTGATCGATACCTAAGCGATCTTCAAGAATATATCTTTCACTTTACCAAAACTGGAAATATAAAACTGGATAAATTGAGAATAGGCGTAACATACCAAGATAAAACTAATATCGGAAGGTGGAAATCTGCAAAGCAGGATAAACGAGATAGGGGAAACGTATGGCTCATACCATATCCAACTATTCAGGAAGGGCGCCCACACCCTGCAGTATTTCCCATAAAGTTGCCCGAACGTTGCATAAAGCTACATGGAATCAAGCCAAACATGGTAGTTTATGATCCGTTCATGGGAATAGGCAATACTGCTCTAGCATGTCTTCGTTTAGGCCTTAATT
>DAOM01000010.1 GCA_002501855.1 Candidatus Nitrosopolaris nunavutensis | reverse complement strand
TAATTACGCAATAGATCTAGTATCATCAACAAGATGAGAAGAATGAGAAACAGGACAGCAGCACAAAGATAGAACTACAATTTGAAATTGAATGTCCCCGTTGCTCCGATACCATGACGTTATATTCTAGCTTCGACAGTCTCTACTATTTTTGTGAAGTGTGTGACTTTTATCTTTACACCCAAGCGAAGGATACGGGACAAATCAGATAAAAAATGTAATAGTACAGTCATAATCTCGGCATCGCTTTCCTCAAATAGACGAATAGGCAACTAACGAAATGTAATGATGCTATCAAGATAAGCTGAGGAAGAAGGTTTTGATTCACTGTGGGGTAAAGAGTGCAGAGTTCAGATTTTCGCTACATCAGTATTTAGATAGTGTTTTAAATGGATGACAATACAGCCACGAATGTAAGACACGGCGGCGTTCTGAATCCTCACATGTGAAAGGTTGCATGGGAATAATACGCGGCCGAAGTGGTAGAACAATAAAGAACGTGTTTATATCAGCTTATTGTCAACGTAGAAAATGGTTGACATAAAGTGTATGATAACATCAGAGCCACAAGAAGGTACTAGAGTGGTCCTCAAGCAAACATCAGGCAAAGGCACATATTTCATGGGGGACGGTGATGTCTGTTTTCTTTGTGGTAACTGTAATTTTATACTTGCTAAAAATGTGAGTGAACAGCAGATACAGCATCAATTTCATACCCCAGACGGATTAGGATTGGTATTACAATGCCCGTATTGTGAGAAATTTAATGAATTGATTCCATTAACTTGAATTGTCTTATCTATGACAAAATTAAGTTTAACTTACCCTAAAATTTAGGGCGTTTAGGAGTTCTGTTAGTTCTGCGTATACAAGAAACCGGAAAACCAGCTTATTGTGTTACAATGTCGGTGCGAATGTACTTGGAATGAGCGTATTGGTATCATATTACAGCTGCAATCGAAGCCGTCAACGGTAGAAACAATTGCAATCATACCCAATTAGTGCCCATATCCCGACACCACCGTTCCACATTATGATGACAGCAACTACTTAATTTACGCATGAACTAGGATCGGTGCTTGATTGGGTGAGATGAAAGTCAGCACATGTGAGGTAAAATAGATCGAGTTAACGAAATACCAAAAATCTTTTCAGTATCATATCATTGTCTTATAGATCACATTCCTGCCGTACTGTGCAGAAGGAGCGAAAATCCGGGATAATAATTAATACCTATCTTCATTTGGTGTCCTCGTATGCTCAATACTTTTTGCCGCTCGTCTCTTCCTCTTATAAATTAAAATTACTCCACTTGTGGTTGCGATAATAACGATAGTTGCTATAAAAGGTACTGACGAAGAGGAAGAAAGTGAAAAGTAACCAAGCAATGGAGTCATCACAGTTATAGGAAATGTGACAGTAAGATTTTGACCTGTATAAACGTCATCTAGAATAGTAACATCTAGTGCGTAGATACCAGGTTCTTTAAAAATAAATTCATCTGTGTTATGACCGTATGGGACAAATATCGGATGTGTTGTCTCTTGCCTAACTCCATCTTTAGATATATTTATAATAATTGGAAGATCTACAAGATCATCCCTATTAACACTACTAATTTTCAAAAAAATCTTGGCATTCTGACCCGAAATAGGAGTCGTCGGGTCTGTTTTCATTTCAACATTATAGTTGCCGATCCTCTGAGGCAAAGCGTTTCTAAGTGAATCAGCATAAGTCTGAGTGAAGGTAAACATAGTATTAACGATACAAATGCCCATTAGCAGAATGAGTAAAACAAAGACATGCCTGCCTGTCACTATTATGCTCTTCCGCCATTCATTGTCGAAGACTCTTTTAAATGTTCCAGAATTTTTGATTTTAGTGGAAGATCCAACGAGGATGAATTCTGATCTTATGCACCTAACCAGATAACCTGTTCTTGTATAGCTCTAGCCCGGACAGCCTATATAGAATTGCAATGTATCCAATCATTAGTAACAGGAACCGTATAGATAAGAGTTGGGCGCACTTTATGACTTGTCCATTTTTTTTCTATCCACTTCTCTCTTAGATCTTCATCCTCTACTAATTCAAACATATAGCTTAATCTATCAGAAAATGCTCTCTCAAATATTTCAATTTGAAGTTCGGTTGATAGATATTGAAAGGTGAAGGATAGAATTCCGGCCCACATGAATGTAAACAATAGTCTATTTTACCCGGTCAGATTGTTAGTCTTACCTGTAAATGGAACGACTGTGACTATTACGAAATCTGCGGTTGAATTAGATGAAGATCCATTGCTGGCACCAAGCAACCCCATCATAGTAGTTTGAGGTAATCTCCAATCAGCATTGAGTATGCTGCTACTTCCTATCTGAATATTTTTCAAGAATGCTAATGCTTTGAGTGGATTGCTCTGTGTCGTAGCATTTGCTCCCACTCCACTAAACCGTTGGCCTATCATAGTGTTCAAGGGATTCGAGTTGTTAGTCATCATCATGCTAGTACTATTGCCTCCCATGCTGCCCGAAGCTGCAGCTAATGACATTAGATCTTTTAGACTCATAGGTAATCTTATTACTGTAACTGTAACTGAAGGTGGAACGCTGCTAACGTTATTAATTCCAGTTGTTAGTATATGTCTTAATGTTATAGATATTTCATTATTTCCAAGATTTACTCCAGTAACTTTGACACCGTTTACACTGCTTATGCCCACAATACCGGAGAGTGATGAACCGTTGAATATGTGATTCGTAAAGGGAAGAAATGATGATGGTGGTGAAGTTTGATTGCTTAGTGCTGTTGTTGTCGCTCTTGCAGTCGTAGCATTGGTAGCTTGTAGAGAAGCAGAGGATGATGGTGTTGTTACTGGTACGAATGCAAATGAATCAATCATCTTCTGCATACTTGGCAAATAAGAGTGGAAGTCCTTTGATAACGCAACATAGGTAATGATGAAATCTTTCGAACCCTTTATTGTCCAAACTTGCATCAACTCAAGCTCGCGTCCCGACTGTCTTAGACTCTTGTACACTATTTTATGAGCAGGGATGCCTGCAAGAGTAGTCGCATTTGACTCGATCAAATTAAGACCAGGAAAAGACTGTCTTAATACTTTAATTGATCCATTGTTATACTGTTCAAGTGTCAT
>DAOM01000292.1 GCA_002501855.1 Candidatus Nitrosopolaris nunavutensis | reverse complement strand
GCCAGCGAAATGTATTATGAAGAGTTTAGAAAAGAGGAATTTTGTGAACTAGATAAAGATCTGTTTCTACGAAAACCCATCAAGAATGAAGAGTTAATCAAGGAAATACACAGGATAATAAATTTAAACTGAAATAATGGCTGACTGACGCTTACGTATTATCATAGTTTCATGAATATGATTCAAGAACCTTGATTTTATATTCAATTTAGGATCTAAGGTCTAAATAACAGGAATAGCGATAGCGTTGGCAGCTTGTTTCTTTCAATATGATTGTCTCATAAGTTGTACGAATATCGCCATTGCCTTCTGACCATATTCTTTGGTAGTTGTAATGCGAAAATCCACTTGTTCCTCTAATCTCTGAAAGGAATTTTTTTCTTAACTTGTTATTACCCCATAAGTATGGCGCCGGAGTGGGACTTGAACCCAACCCTCACACTCTTGGGGTTATTTTGTTATCAACAGAACTACTATCCTCTTGGTCGGTTGAAACAGATACCTCTATTTCAATTTCCCACCAGAAGGTCTAAACCTTCAGAATACGAAGGAATCAGAAGTATTTAACTTTAGCGATATATGCTTTGGCGGAAAATCCTCAATTTTGTTTATCGCTCTGGGCCCAGAGTGTTTCAAATATTGAAATGTAAGTTAATACGGTCGATTCACTATTGGAATAAGTGGTCAAAGATAGCGCCTCATTATTATTATTTTTGTGATAGGCTTTTAGTTCCTCTACCAAGGATATTTTTGAAGAGGGGGGGGGACATTCGAAGAAAAAGAACATAGTGTAAATCAGCTACGAGTGGTTGGTGGAGTTTGTGATTGTTGTCTTGAAGCAGCTTTGCAATTTTATAATGGTGTATCTTCTTCTTCCTCTGTTGCTGCGGTAGGAGGGGTAAACGGAGCAATGATAAATGGAAATAATAATAATGAGATAGTATCATCTTCTTCCTTTTCCTCAATACAAAAACAGCAACATCATCAGCAACAAAAAAGAAAAAGCCTAGGAATTCCAATGCGTCCAGTTCCAAAAATAGAGATGGCTGAATTATCAAAGATTATAGAGAATGCACATAGATATTTGCAAATTGCATTTGCAGAAGACCTTTACCTCTACTGTCAAGCAAATAACATAAACTTTCCAGAATTACGAGATGCTCTAAATACCAAATGGAATGTTGAGATATTAGAACCAAGGGAAGGAATAGGCGGACATTGCCTTCCGAAGGATACAAAAATGTTTTTGGAATCTTCAAATCGAAGACCGAGCAAGATATTGGCGGCTGCTATGGAGGTAGATCGAGATTATAGAAGATTGAGACCCAACCGCGAGATCAAGAATCCAATTGCTACATATTCTTCTCCAAGAAATTGCATTCCATACAGCTTCCGCTAACTTTAATCTTTTTAGCTTTTACTTTGTTGATGAATCATTTAGCGTATGCACAACTATTCACGGGTATTCAGGATCATACTACTAATAGTCCTCCATCCATATTACACCAACAACCAACTAAACCGAATTTAAGTTTAGTAAAAATTACTTCACCTCATAAAGGTCAATACATTCAGGTTGATAAAGACGTAGCAATATATGGAACATCTGGTGATAATGCAACTACTTCTGATTGTGAAGTATCGGTTATCGTAAATGGAATAAAACCATATCAGCATACTACACCCATCGGTACTCACTGGAAGGATGACTATTCAAAATGGAAATTCACTCTTACTCCTCAGTATACTAACATTAAAGAAGGTCAGAACAAAATAACTGCCAAGTTCTCTTGTGCTAATAATCCTACCCTAGTAGCACATAATAGTCTTAATGTGACTGGAGTGTCCTCTGTACCCACTTCGGTCAATGCTAACAACTACCGCTCGAACAGTATTAACAACAATAACGATGTTCAGTCAAAGTCAGCCAGCGGCAATCTCGATAATAATATTAATCACAATCATCCTTTACCCATAATCGCTATTCCCCGCATACGGATTCCAATGATACAGATTCCAATCCATTTACCATTTCATTAGAACCAATGTGCCTATACCAAACTTCTAACGTGGCCGTATCCCGACCCATTACTTTTAACCTTAGAGCCAGAACACGTAGACTAGGTCAGTTATCCATCGTGTTTCAATCAGGTCGATAAAACGCTCTCCCTCCTTGCATAAATATGAAAGAGTAGAAGAGTAATTAAAAGAGAATATTTCAATTCTTCTACCTTTCAACATATAAATTAATTTGTTCTCCATCTCAAAATTATGTTCTTATAATCTGATACCGGTGCACCATCCATCGTAGCTTTTACTTTTTTGCCGGTAGTATTAAGACCACCCCCTATATTGAAAAACTCACCAAGTATATAGGGTCTAACGGTATTGGACTCTACATGAATAATACCGCTAATATCGTGTGTATGTACTGGGGCCATGCCTGGCATAACCGTATTCATAGCTTGCATATCGTATTGATCAAGAAACAATAGAAATAAACAAAAGCATAGTCATTAACGCTTCGCCAGAAGTTGTTTTCAAAGCTATTACTGATCCAGATGAATTGACAAATTGGTTCCCAGATCAAGCTATTTTGGAACCTAAGGTAGGAGGAAGAATGAAGTTCAGTTTTCGTAAAGACGAAAATAATGAATACCGACAAGGCAACACTCACGAAGGGATTATTATCGAATTTATTCCAAATAAGAAAATTTCCTATACGTGGGAAGATTCGTACGAGCCCGATTTTCCGAGAACAGTTGTAACATGGGAACTGGAAAAAATCGAGAATAACAAGACGAGTGTCAAATTGATGCATCAAGGATTTAAAGCAGATGAAAAGGCCAAACAATATGATGAATATTGGTCTCATTTCTTGAATGAATTGGTAAAGTATTGTGAGAAAACAAAATAAAACAACGACATCTCTTTTTTGAGTCCTGATGTTTACGTAATAATACGTGGAAACCCTCCCACTCTCTGTAAGTAGCTCCCATATTTTTAGCAGTCCAAACTTTTCCTTACAATTCACTATGGTTTGCCGGAATCTATGTGGGGCTCTATTCCTAAATTATTGTTGGTAAGAGCCATTATGGAGCTGGTAGGAAATACTGTAGAAGGTGTGAAGTTTATTTTCCCACAATGGTGTGATCTGTCCTTGCTGTGGTATGGCATTAAGAGTGTCACCAATAAAAGGGATAAAGAAAGGCTGAGGCAATTACTATTAAGAGAAGAAGAACAAGATAGAATAATCAGGATGATAAATGGACTAAAGAAGTAGCCTGTCGCTTAAGGCACCGTCATACGTAATGAACATCCTTGGCATACACTATAGTGACTTTATCGCCTACCTTATGGCCATATCCTCGTACTC
>DAOM01000313.1 GCA_002501855.1 Candidatus Nitrosopolaris nunavutensis | reverse complement strand
GCATGGGTGCAGATTCTGTCTGTAGCATAAACCTTATTGCGTATCTTTGATATCAGTATTTTTTTTTCATTAAAATCAAAACCTACGAGCTCGGAATTGTTCAATTCTTTCACTTCACAGGCCTTTATCCATTCGGGTGCCACTAATATCAAGACCTATCTGTACTTATAGTGCTTCTCAAAAATATCCTGTGTCTCTCGGTATCTAGACTTTTCCACTTCAAGAATCTGTTCCATTGCTTCGTCTGTTTTAAGCATGAGGGATTTGCCAGCCCATTTGTTTTCAATCAAGTAATTAATCCATGCTCTAATAGCAGGGCCCATTTTCCTTGATAATGGTTCAAGAAAGCCACTAACAATTTCGCGCTTTGCACCTTCTCTATTTAGTCCTCTGGACATTAGATAGAAAATTTGGTTTTCGTCCATCTGCGCTACTGATGCAGAATGTGTAGCTTTTACCTCATTTGTTTCAATCTCAAGGCCTGGAATTGCATCTGATTTTGCACCCTTATCGAGTAGGATTGCGTGCCCCGCTAGATATGACTCGGAAGCCTTCGCATCCTTGCCTATTTTTATCATGCCTTTAAACAAGGACTTTGAAGTATCTTTCATAACAGATTTGACGAGTACTCTACCCCTTGAATTTTTTCCATAATGAATCAGATTCGACGTCACGTCGAATGACTGATTCCCAATTCCAAATATAATTTCAACATCCTCTGCAGAGGCTCCGACACCTTTCATTATGCTGTCAACCTTGTATCTTGACATTTCTGCACCAAACATTCCAAGATACCACGACATTTTGCCATCTCTCTCAATGAAGGCCTTCCTATTGGAGAAATTAATAGTGTTTCTGCTCATAGCTTGTAAGGTTACCATTTCTAGATGGGCGTTGGGGCCGACATGACATTCTATCAACTCAAAATATGCCTGTTGAACTGTCTCATCCCGTTCCATCTGCGGAGCATATATCTCCTCGACAACAGTCGCCTTAGAGCCAACATCCGCAATAATAATAGCCCGCGCTATCGAAGAAGATCCATCATCTGCCAAAGAGTTAATAATTCTAATTGGATCCTCAAGTACGACATTTTTGGGAATATAGATAAACAGACCCGAATTGAAAGCTGACACTTCTAATGCGAGGAACTTGTCTTCACTATACTCGAGGCGATTGGAGGTTAGCTGACTTCTGATAAGATCCTCGTGTTTTATCACTGCTTCTTTTAGGTCCAAAATAATAACTCCCATTTGAGAAATTTTTTCTGGGATCACCATATTATTTATCGAAGATCCTATTCGTAAAACACTAGCACCTTGCTCTGATTCCTTCAACCTTTCACGTAGCTCTTCGTATGGTTGAAATCTAGTCGTTTGGTCAGATAGCCTGACACTTTCTGCTCTAAGACGTTTCACATCAGAATATTTTGAATAAAGCGGAGAGACCTCAGCTGGGAGAGCGGTGTACTTCGAAAACGCCTCTCTTCTTATTTCGCTTAGCCAGGCGGGCTCTCTATTTTCCTCTGTTATAGTATTGATATAATCACTATTAATAGAAGATAAAATCACCGGTTCATTCAGCGCCTTTGAGAAAAAAAGAAGCGAAGTGGTTCTCTCTAACCGACGGAGCCTTCCATTTCAACCTTTACAAGTTTATTTAGCTCAACTGCATATTCCATTGGCAATTCTTTAGTGAACGGCTCCATAAAGCCACCAACGATCAGAGAAAGGGCATCAGATTCTGAAAATCCTCTGCTCATTAAATAAAAGATTTGATCCTCTCCGATCTTTCCTACAGTTGCTTCATGAGAGATTGTGGCATCGTCTTCATTTACTTCAACATATGGATATGTATCAGTCCTCGAGTTCTCGTCTAACAATAATGCATCGCATCTGACATTTGACTTTACTCCTGTAGCACCCTTTGCTACATGAAGCAGGCCTCTGTAGGTTGTTCTACCAGAATCCTTGCTAACTGACTTGCTTGTAATTCTGGAAGTTGTGTTTGGAGCCAAGTGTACGGCTTTTGCACCAGCATCTTGATGTTGACCAGAACCAGCGAAAGCCACTGATATGACTTCTGCATGAGCATTCTTCCCAAGCATATACACGCCAGGGTATTTCATGGTTAATCTGCTACCGAGGTTTCCATCAATCCATTCAACGGTGGCATTCTCATACGCATAGGCTCTCTTTGTTACCAAGTTGTAAACATCTTTACTCCAGTTTTGGATCGTTGTGTATCTTATCTTGGCTCCTTTCTTTGCAATTAACTCTACAACTGCAGAATGCAGCGATTCCGTAGTGTAAACTGGAGCAGTACAGCCTTCGATATAATGGACCTCAGCACCTTCGTCAGCAATTATCAAAGTTCTTTCAAATTGACCAATATTTTCAGCGTTGATTCTAAAGTATGCTTGAAGTGGAAGGTCAATCTTGATGTGTGGAGGAACATAAATAAACGACCCACCTGACCAAACAGCACTATTTAATGCCGCAAATTTATTATCTTCGGGTGGAATGACTTTTCCAAAATGCTTTTTCATAAGTTCTGGCTGTTCTTTGAGTGCCGTGTCCGTATCAATAAATATTACACCTTGTTTTTGAAGGTCTTCTCTCAAATGATGATATACTGTCTCGGACTCGTACTGTGCACCCACACCAGCAAGGAACTTTCTTTCTGCTTCTGGAATACCAAGCTTCTCAAAGGTATTTCTGACAGATTCCGGGACGTCATCCCAGCTTTTGCCTTGCTTTTCAGAAGCCTTTGCGTAATAATAGATATTTTGAAAATCAATTTTCGACAAATCACCACCCCAGTTCGGCATTGGTTTGCTCATGAATACATCATAGGATCTCAGCCTAAAGTCTCTCATCCAATCTGGTTCACCCTTTAGCCTGCTGATCTCTTCAACAGTACCCCGAGACAATCCTTTCTTGCTCAGGTAGACATAGAGTTCAGTAGAATCCTTAAAGTCGTACTTACTATAATCCATATTGAGTTCTTTAGTAGCCATTGTGTATTATAACACCGTTATGTTTTATATATATTTTGGGGTATAGTCCTGGTCATCTAACCTTCACGAGTGATAGATCAGGAGACTACCTGCTCCTACGGCCTCGAGAGTAAAAGACTTTTCGCATGCTGAGCAGAGTTCTATTTCATATTTCTAAACTGTTTGGCCGTGATTCATGGCCAGCGTGACGATGGAGCAATATTCTCAAATCTTGGAGATCCATGTTTAGGAGTGAGAAACAGTTCGCGAACTCTTTACATTTGTTCGCGCGAACGCTTTACTTTTGTTCTTGAATATACGTGCGAACTGATACATCTGTCTCTTATACACATCTGACA
>DAOM01000257.1 GCA_002501855.1 Candidatus Nitrosopolaris nunavutensis | reverse complement strand
AGATGTGTATAAGAGACAGAAATAAAGGTGAGTGAGTGGGTCTGTGTGAAGAAGAATTAGATAGTAATTAGAAGAGTCTCTTTTTTGGTTTCATGAAGAAAAGAAGTCAACAAAAGATTTCTCGTAATCTGGATTCCTACTCTGTCATTTCATGTTTAAGTGATGCTGAGTTGATACAATATCGTAAGCCAGTAGGTTTTGGACCGTAATTAAATAAATGTCCTAAATGAGCATCGCATCTACTACACATTACTTCGATACGTCTCATGAATAAACTATTATCTTTTTCCTCCGTGATATTTTCTTTTTTTATAGGCGCCCAAAAACTAGGCCATCCTGTCCCAGAATCAAATTTCGTATCTGAATTAAATAAATCATTTCCACAACATACGCATTTGTAAATTCCAGGCTCTTTATAATCATGATATTTACCTGAGAAGGGTCTTTCTGTGCCTTTGTTTATACATATCTCATATTGCTCTGGACTGAGCTTTTGTTTCAATTCTTCTTTTGTGGTCACACTGGAGAATCAACGATAATATGATATATAGTTTGGTACAATTTTATACGAGTCAGTAAATTTCGATTCATACTTATGCTCGAAATCAAATGCATAGTCTTACCAACCTTCAGGTCAACAAAGGTAGTAGTTCAGCAAGGACGAAAATAACATAGATCATAAAAAAAACTTAGTTATGGAGTTACTCATTATAATTGTAAATGCAATATAGTAATATGTATGTAGAAGCTATGTTCTGTTGATGGAAGAGAAGAGCCTTGGCTGATAAAATTAAATGTTCACATATACTTGTCAAAAAACAAAGCGAAGCAATTGCAATACTTGAACGACTGAGTAAAGGTGAGGGTTTTGCAAACCTAGCAAGAGAATTATCTATTGACAAGGGAAGTGCAAAGCGCGGTGGAGATTTAGGCTCATTCGGAAGAGGTATGATGGTAAAAACATTTGAAGAATCTGCGTTCAAGCTTAAGAAAGCGGAGATAACACAGGAGCCAGTAAAGACAGAATTTGGATATCATATCATAAAGAGAGCTGGGTAACTAAAGGAGTAGACCAGGCCTATATATCGGCCTTGAGGAGTAACAGTTCCCTATATGTTGATTGAATTAAAATAAAATAAATCTGAGAGAACACTGTTTCCTGTTAGAAATGCGCACAATTGCGTCAACAGTGGCATTTTGGGTGTAGGACGATTGTATTCTTAAGGGGTTTGCGACCTGGCTTCTTCTCTTCCTTTTCTAATTAATCCATCTATGGTAGTAGATGAAAAATCTGCATGCTTGCTGTTACGGCGATCTATGCGGTGTACCTTTACATTAAATCCACTTACTGGAAGGTCTTGATATGTTCTACGTTTGTTTCGCATGCCTCAGATTATAAAAGGCTGCTGAATTCATCCCTCAATTCTTTCTTATCATTTACCTGAGACAAGTGCAATCTCCATTACCGACCTTAGTAAACTTAATGTAGTCTGTCACTATGTGTGCCACCTGTTCATCATACTTTGTCCTCCCCCTGCCTGATGTTGAATTTAATATCCATCTCTCTATCTCGAATTGAATCCAGCTCAATAGGCAAATAATTTTCTAAGGAAGGATTAAGGTTGACACGACGTGACTTCATATTTAAGTTAATATCCGGGTTGTTCTGCGACAGGAGTTGTTCTCCGAGTGCACATATATGAAGATGCATCAAAGTGAGCGTCCCTCACTTAGACATTGTCAATAGGATTTGCAGAGAAGAATAGGAATCACAACTCATAAATAACGTACGTTTGCGCGGTGTCAGTTTAAAGACAGTCATAGGCCTTATATCAAACGGGTTGATTGATATTTGGGTTTGAGATCTATAAAAAATATTGTCCGCCACTAAACAGGATAGTGATATGCATGGAAGCACCAACTAACAATAATTCATTTCCCTTTCAATTGATAGAGTCGCATTTTATGGACGTACGTTATCAGAATACGTAAAGATGTTTGATATTGATGACATTTCTGCTTTCAAGGACTACACGATATTGGACTGCCCTTCGGGTGCTTCCTCATTTGTTACTGAAGCCAAAAACAAGTATGGAATCCGTGCAGTTGGATGTGACCCGTTGTTCGGCGAAGGTTTGAACACCTTGGCTGAACGAGGTGAAGCAGATATTGAATATGTGATGTAAAGGGTTTCACGTATCCCTGCTTATTACAATTGGGATTTTTATCCATCTATAAAGGTCTTGAGAGAATACAGAATACAGGCTTTACGACAAGTTATATCAGATTATCCTATCGGAATTATCGAAAGACGATATATAAAAGCAGAGTTACCCATGCTGCCATTTGACGATAAAAGCTTTGATCTAGTTCTAAGCGGACATTTTCTTTTCACATATAGTCATAAATTTGATTTTTTATTCCTTCTATCATCCATACTGGAATTATTCAGAGTATGTTCTAGAGAAGTGAGAATCTATCCTGTACATGGCTCAAATGCGCAACCTTATGAGCATATGGTGGAATTACTCTCTAGTTTGAAAGTACATGGAATTGTATACCATATTATTCCCGTCCCATTCGAATTTCAACGAGGTAGCAATCAAATGCTGCGTTTAACTCGCTGACATGCTGAAATTTGGAAGGCGCCACTAATCACAGTATAGTCGCTAGGGCATTTCAGTCTCCCAGGAAATTTGGATAGCCAGTAAATTCACGTACATGCTTAGGCGTAAATCTATGTTTCATCGGCTCTCGGTGTATTGTGTAATTGTTGCCGGAATTAGGGCCGATACTTTGGGAAACCTCTTAAAAAATCATTTATTTTCGCAATTCAATAGCACTATAGGACTGCTTGACAGAAATGGAATAATTCTCTATACTAATCCACAACAACATTTTTGGAAATAAATTCCAGTCAGTACTTTCGTCTGCTTTACACCCTCCTGAATCTAAGAATTTGTTAACTGATCTAATAACTAGATCATTACAAGGATATACCGGTTCAGGAGATATTCTCGTCAATGGTAAAATGAATACTATAGCATACGAACCAGTAGCAGCCGGAGGTAAGAATTTTCTGACGAGCCAAATCTTCAGTATGGGTTTGGAAGGTAACGGTCTCAAAGTTAATACATTCAATGATCCTCAGTTACCGCTGTCGGAATTCAAGGAGGGTGCGTATGACCTGGTAATACTTGATT
>DAOM01000182.1 GCA_002501855.1 Candidatus Nitrosopolaris nunavutensis | reverse complement strand
ATTGTTGCCTCCTACCATGGCACAAGGCTCAGTTCCCTATTCTGATCTGATGGCCCATGAATATCGTTCAAACGTGTTAGGGTCCGCTCTTCCCTTAGTTGCTAATATGCTGTTTTGGTTATGGTTTATCAATTTTAACGTGGGAATCTTCAACGCACTGCCAATAGGTCCGTTAGATGGAGGCCAATTTTATAAGTCGCTAATTGAAAACAGAATAAGATCAAGGCCGAGCACATTGAAGAATGCCCAACGCTGGTTACGTTAGTAATGACAGTGATAGTGGTAATAGCTGTGTTGTTTCCATGGTTGTGGCCGCATTAAGGTGCCAAAACAAGCCAAATATCCACAGGTCGGTAAAATTTTCTAGATGTGGCAGCTAAATTTTACTTAGGTACCCCTATTTCAGAGTTGGACCATACTCATAAAAAAAGCCTACCAGCGGACTTGACAGAAGATAGGACGTACTCTCACAAATAAAGAAACTGAAAAATATATTCCTACATTTTAGACTAGGAAAACAAGCGCAATCGCGGTAGTACCTCTTATTAGTAGTTGCTCGTATCATTTCTCAGGTATCTGCAAATGCAAAGAATCATTGCAGGCTGATGCTTCGGTATTTCATCGTCAGTCTGCAACTCTTAATTAGGGGTCTGCTATAGTATCGCAATTACGGACGGGAAAAATATAATTCCAAGAACATTGTTGTAGTTATCTAGTGGTACACAACATACGAAACCCTCCCCTTACTAATTCGGATCCCATGATGCATACGGAGCAAATATTTTTTGAGCTTGCCAGCGAGCAGAGACTTTCGATTCTTTTCAAATTAACCGAGCACGATTCTAAGCTTGCGAAACTATCTAAGGATCTGAATGTCACTATGCAAGAAGTCCACCGGAATCTCAGCAGACTAGTGGATGCAGGTTTGATCGAGAAGGATTCCGCAGGAACATTTGCCTTAACAACGTTCGGAAACGCGATTATAACTCAAATTTCCACCTTTGGATTTCTTTCACGGAATAGAAGTTACTTTTCCGAACACATTTTCGGCGAAATTCCTATGAAGTTCATCCACCGGATCGGTGCGTTAGATAACTCCGAATATATCAATGGCCTCGTCGCTGTTATTGAATTATGGAAACAGCTATACAATCGGTCGTCTGAATATATTTATGGAATGCTACCACAAATCCCGTTAGATCTGATTGAAGCCATCATGCCAAAAATAAGGAATGAAGGTGTCAAATTTAATTATATATTACCGGAACAAGCCATCGTACCTAAGAATAGAGCTGAGATTCTCAAAAATTCTGGTTATCAAGAATTGATGAGGAAAGGTGTGGTAGAGAGAAGAATGGTGGATAAAATACAAGTGGCTGTCGTTTTAAGCGAAAATCAGGCAACGGTAATGTTTCCTACTTTGAAACATGAGACAGACATGAATTCTATGTTCTATAGCAGTGGCTTGCAGATCGATAATGGTATATTCCATGAATGGTGTCTTGATTTCTTCAGATATAATTGGTATAATTCGATGTCTTTTGACGAGAGTAAGCTCATAGAAGTCTGAAGAATATTATTGGGCTCTGGCTTGCCTCAAACGCACCTTTCCCGGAATTGATAAGCAAAGCCACATTGTATACCAACACTGAACGAAATTGTTGCCTTGCAAAATTAATGGAATGTTTGGAATTCGTACAGTTCTGTCAATGTTTGCCTTAAATTGCTAACTCAAATTTACATAACGACCTTTGATAAGTTTATAGAAGCTAAGGATTTCAACTCCTAAAAATATATTAATGGATGGCCTCTAATACAAAGTGGCTTATCATCGGTCTAAATGTTCACTATTTCCTGCCTATTTGATATGCAATCTTGTTGCTAAAGGTGAGGCAAGAAATACCGAAAAAGCTGGATAAATAAGAGACGTGGGAGAAAGTCAAAAACTAAACAAAGCTCGTATAGAGGAGCAAGAAAAGCTTGTCGATAAGCAGAGCGGTGATGCTCCAACAAGAGATAAGGGTACTAACACTAACGGCTCTGACAACGACAGTAACAATAGGAAGCATAAGCATCAAGTACAGCCCATTATTCCAAAGAAGGACAAAGAAAATGAGAATCCATTCGCTGCAAAGTTGACTACAGACAGTGAAGGCGAGGTTGCAAAAACTATTTTACAATCAATTCCAACAGAATCCCAAGTTACATCAGCTAAGTTCGAAGGTCCCAATATCGCACTATATACAAAAAATGCTAAATTCTCACTTACGGAACTGACCTACTACCTATCGTCTCTGTCTAAAAGTCTGAAAAAGAGATTTGTTATTCGTACTGACCCTTCTATCAGAATAGCAGAAGACGAAACCCGGAAAGCCGTTGTCAAATTACTGCCCAAAGACGTCTTAGTTTCTGCTGTCTTCTGCGATGATGCTACTGGTGAAGTCGTTCTAGAAGTTAACAAGCCAGAAGTTGTAAGCCCGGAATTAGTAGTGGAAATAGCTGTATCCACAGGCTGGGTAGCTCACACTAGACTTTCCCCACATATACCATCTGCCATACTCAATACTATCCATTCTACCCTAAAGAGCTCGGCTAAGGAACGGATTATATTCCTACAGGAGTTAGGAAATAGGATTTTCAGGACCCCACTTGCAGAGGGAAACAACGGTAGTGGAAATAATCAGCTGAACGCCGCCGCTGAATCATATAGTCGTGGTGGGCAGACTCAGTCATGGTCGATGAACAAAGAAGTCATGCTGTTTTGCTTGGGAGGCGTTAAGCAGGTTGGAAGGTCATGTTTTATAGTCGTAACTCCAGAAAGCAAGGTAATGTTGGACTGTGGCATTAATCCAGGTGAAAGCCGTGGCTTAGATGCTTACCCAAGACTTGATTGGTTTAATTTTAGCTTAAGTGATCTTGATGCAGTAGTTATTAGCCACGCGCATATAGATCATCAGGGGTTCTTGCCTAGTTTATACAAATATGGATACAGTGGTCCTATTTACTG
>DAOM01000185.1:476-2714 GCA_002501855.1 Candidatus Nitrosopolaris nunavutensis | reverse complement strand
ACATTACATTACATTACATTACATTCCAGTCGATTAAAAACGCGATAATTTCATGGCCTTAAACGTGACGCTTATTTAAGGTGCTCCAACTACCATTTATTATAATTCCCCGGATTACCTCATACGCCCACATCCACTTCAAGCTGGTAAAGCCACAGATAGGTACTCGAGGCTCGAAAACGGGAAAGTTATAATAGGTTTATAACATTATTCAGGATGAGTATCTCAATATGAATATTTCAGAGACAGAGACGCCTGTTAGAGTTGTAGCAAAGACATGTGGCTCTAAAGAGAACAACAAAAGGAAGGTGACGTATGCCTTTGTGGATTCTTATCATAGTCTTTGCCTAGATAAGAAAGATATCATGTATGCAGAGCTAGAAGCCTGTGAAAGACTGCTTAAGTATGCGGTAGACGAAGGCGATAAAAAGACCATTCAATCAGAGATAGCAGAATTAAAGATGGCGTTGGATCTTTTGACTTAGTGCTGCGTTTGTATACGTGATATTCCAGTCGAAGAATCACTAGTAAACATAGTCAAATCTTTCCAAAAGCACGTCCATACAATTGGCTAACAACTAAATCGAAATAGTTTGGTTCTGCTATTGAATAAAGTAATCCTTATTCTGAGCTACATAAGGAAGGATTCTCTTTAGAATAATTGAATCGGCTTCTGCCTCGATATCAAATGTCAACAATAACAAAAAATTGATCTTTTCACCATTCTTAATTGGAATCGTTGCCCTTACCAACTTTTCATATCTACTGAGTGAGAATTGAAGATCGCCTACCTTGGATTTAAATTTGTTACGTGTGGCCGCTCGAATGGCTGCTTGAGCAGCCGCCCTTGAAGAGTCCTCCTGTGTCATTAAGGGTATTAAGCGTCGTCTGTATGCAGTTGCCATAAAATGACCAACATTATCGGCTATTGCAGCAGATCTTATAAAATAATGTCTATTGATTATCTCTCTGCAAAAGTTTTGAAAATATTCATCGGTTGTAAGTGTTTTACTGTTGCCATCTGCACCACTAACCAATGATGCAGAGTACCTCCACCTACGATAAAATCGTTTACTTGAAACGTTGTGTTTTTTCTACTGCGCTTGTGAATAGCCCAACTCAGCATCTCTTACTTGTACCATGTTAAAAGTTGTCTAAGCTTTACGGTGATAATTCAATTTACAAAGGTTGGCCTAGAGGGTCATAATATATTGTTTATCATCACCGTCACTTTTTCCAAATATGGTCCCCATAAGTTACCGACATTGTATAGGATGGCTCTTATTCAATTCGCTGTATTATGAGATTGACGACTAGTGAAATATCTTAATTCTAACTTACGCCCAGGTTTCCGTCACATGCACAAAAATTGAACTCGTCTATTCGGGAATTACAGAAAGGACATGGACCAATACTATCATAATCTACTTCAATTAAATCTTTACCAATAATTTTACGATGAACGTTAATTTCGTCTGGTATTTTCTCTATGTTCAATATTTATCACATATTATTACTCTCTCTCATTGGTATTTATATATTTTTTTAACATATTCTGGGGTCAGGAGAATAGATTTCTTAGCGCAGGAAATAATCTGGCCCTATAATTTAGTCAGTAGAAACTACGGTTCCAAAAATGATGTCTAACTATCAAGAGCCTAAAAATGAGGTGATTTAAATTCAAACAGTTCTAAAATGCTCTTTTAGTACTGGATTCAAACAGTAGCATGGAACAAAGGTAGATGTATATCAACAATTCAAGCAATTACTAGTCTAGCATAAGCGGTTATAGTATATACACATATAGCATTGTTATGTAATATTATCATGCGACGCTCTCCAAGTGACAATGTAAACTTGATTCAGAATCTTATTTCTAAACATCTTAATAGTACAATGAGTTAGATGTAATATGCATAAAAAATTTTCTAGTATAGCAGCAGTTGTAGTTGCTTCTCTTGCTGGCATATTGGTTCTAGGAGCCTTTACAGCAGCAAACGTAAATGCACAAGCAAATTTGCCAGCTAATATCACGTTGCAAAAGACAGCAACATCCAGCGTTGATCCACTTCCGGGACATCAAGCACATCAACTTGTGATGGCTATTGCTCCAAGAAGTGATGGTAAGATTTGGGTTGGTACAATAACTTGGACATCAAGCAAACCTGTCGAATTAGTGGTCTTACATGGATACAACCAGAGTGTAACTCCAGATGCCGCCCATGGGTCCCTTCTTTC
>DAOM01000185.1:0-161 GCA_002501855.1 Candidatus Nitrosopolaris nunavutensis | reverse complement strand
GCCGCCCATGGGTCCCTTCTTTCAGCACCATTTGGAAAAGGTGCAGTAGCAATAACGTTACTTAGTCCCCAAGCAACTCCCGGCGGCCCGATTCAGGCAAGTCCAATAGCATCAGGTAGCATGGATTTTGTTGGAAATGCAGTAGCATTCCATACACTTAG
>DAOM01000084.1 GCA_002501855.1 Candidatus Nitrosopolaris nunavutensis | reverse complement strand
GACGATTGAGGCCACCGATAAAGCACAATGGTGTTTTTGGAATATAACTTGCCTCCCAACTATTCTACTGTGACAAGATAAGGATTGAGAACGGAAGATGTTGGTATAGTTATGGTTTTAGGTGGAACGTAACAAACAAGGAACGATTAGTCATAAATCCTACTTACTCCTATCGCATTCTTCGTTTAGCTATGATGTATGTATCTCTTTTCTCCGTGTTAAGTTGTGTCTCAGCTGGAGTAGCGGTCTATTTCTTGATTTCTTTATGACCCACCCGGTTTTGGTTGCCATTTTGAGATCTAAATACAACAAAAAATTCTTGTCCAAAGTGTGCCTATATAGTGCCGCATAAAGTTCCATTCTTTTTAAAATTTTGCAGAAGAATACGAAGGTGAATCAGGTGTGATTGCTAGACCTTCTAAGGATGAGGAGCGTAAACAATTGTAGATCGACGAAAACAGATCTGATGATAAGTCATGGTGATCATTTATGAAATATAGGAAGAACAGATCAAGGCATAATGGTTTGGAATCTATTATCCGGCGTGATTACCTAAACATTAAGAAGGTGCACGAGGAACGTATATCTGGCTAACTAGGGTTCCTAATCTCCTCCTAACATGATGAAGAGAATTATCAATAAATCCTATAAGTTGTAACTGAGCAATTTGAATATCCCTCCGTTATAATAACTATCATAATCATAGCAAACGAAAGAAAGATGCATTTGTCTACGGCTAATATCTGCAACTTTCTTACCTGAATTGGATCCGATAACTAAAGTTAGTTGTCTATCCATTCTACTATTTACTACTGCAATTAGTGTTAAATGACTAGGATTGGCAGATAGCCTGATGCATGAGCGTCAAAAAATTTACAATATACAGGAGAAACTGAGCAAGAGTTGTTACAGAATGCAAAGAAACACGGAATAGAAGTTCATGGATATTCGGAAGAAACTTGGAATGAAGAGATTGCGAAGAACGGAGAGCACTTCCGAAAACTCATAAAGACTGCATAATTATAACCGATCCACAATAACGATAACAGCAAAAAAATAAAATCTATTTTTTGTCAAGATATTATGCTTCCAAATTGAGTTAATGGCAACAAAGCAAATCATTACCAATTAAGTTAAAAAAATGTGTACAAGTTCGTCTATTCCCAAGTATTCGAATCTCCGCTAGTAATTTCAAAGCACGTTTTCCATCGTTCGTCAAAGAGATAATCTCTTTGTTCACGACATCACTCTCCCTCGAATTCCTCGGGATCATCATTTTGGTTGCATATATCGCCATCCGACCAGTATCCACTCATCGATGAGGAACCTCGCAACCCTCTGCAAGAGACGTACCTTCTTAAGGGCTTGACCCACATCTCAAAACAGATAGTACAGAATATAGTAGCAATATTGGGTCAATTTTGATTCTGAGAATAAGAAAAAATCCAAATAACAATCGTTGGGGGGGTAAGTCGTGATTAATACCCTAGCAAGTATCGTAGTACATAAATCCTAGTTTGTATTGTCAGTTATCCACCAACGTAAGTCCTGATAGTAGAAGCAATAGAATTCATATTTATATATAATATTCTAGTATCTTTTCAACAGCATCTTTACTAACTTCATCGTTTGGATATTCCTGGTATCTTGTAAAGTCGAGTGGAGTAACTATACCAACGGGTTTGTTTTCGTCTGACTTATCAATAACAAGCAAATGCCTCACATTATATTGCAGCATCATATCAGCTGCTACTGACGGCGATGATTTGGAATCGATAGTAATAAGAGGAGAAGACATTATCTGCTCATTAGTCACTAGGCTAGTGCGAAGATCATTAAGACATACCTTTTTAACTAAATCACGTTCAGTAACCAAACCTTGTGGTTTGCCATCTGGACCTACTACTATTAATGAACTCACATTCTTATCTGTCATTTTTTTAGCTGCTTCTTGAACAGAAGCTGATTTTTCAATAGTTTCTAATTTTTTCCTCATAGAGTCGGTTATAGTAGTCATAACGATGATGATAGCGGCGTCTGATCTTTTAAGTGTATACCACACTATCAATGAGGAAAACGAGCATCCGTTTCAGGCGGCGTGAGTCAAAGACCTCAACATTGCAACTAAGTTTAAAGATTTAATCTTAGACCTGTGTACAGCAGGGACATCATCTACGGGTGGTGAACTTGCAACTGGATCCCCACCACTGCCCATGCCTGTTATCCATTACGTACAGGTTTCGTTTGTTGAGTGGGTGGACCCAAGGATGTTGGTGTAAAAAGCGAGCTTGTGTCCCACATAATACTAATTCAGTTTACAAGTGCTATGTCATGTGGATTGCGGTTTATCATTACATTCAATTTCTAAAAGTAGACATTTTATAATTATCGGTTAACTATGGTATTCGTATACACGATACATACTTTCAGGGTCAGAACGAGAAAGATATTTCCATTTTGTTGGATCGAGATTTATCTCTATAAACTTTCTATCGCTTATAGATTTTGATGACAGGAGGATATTATAGATAGATTCGCCAACTAAAACCTGATTAGGTTTCGCGATAGAGACGATCTTTGAAGCCAAGCTTATGCTGGAACCAATGATATCTATGTAAGCTTTTTCTAAACTGTTTCCATAAAGCACTACTAAAGCATAACCATAAGTCAATCCTATTCTTACGCTGATTTCAGGTAAACCATTTTCCTTAAACGCAGGGTTTATTACTTCTTTAATGATCTCCAGTATTGAAGTCGTACAATTTAATGCATTTTTGCATGCCTTTGCCTGATCATATTCTCCGGGAAAAAGTCCGATAACCGCATCACCTTCATATTTGAAGACATATCCGCCATAACCGGTCACAGCGATACTTATTTCTTGAGCAAATGTCTGAATCAGTAAAGCAAACCTATCCTCCGATAATGATAGGCTCATTTCTGTTGAATTATTGACATCTGTAAACATGATTACAACATTTGTTTTTCTATTTACATGCCGCTTTAGCAATTTTTTAGATTCGTCGGTTGACATATTGAGCTGAATGCCAGCCGTTAATGTTTTAGCAACTCTAGCACGAATTTGTTCTAACACAGATACATTTGTAAAACTCATAGACGACCTACCGGAATGGCCAAAGCTAAGAAACTGTAAAGTCTATCTTTATTTGTTTGTATCTTCGCAAATTAATACGTATTTAATTAATCTACGTTGCTTTGTTCAATTGATTATTATATGAACGGCACACACAATTAATCAAGCCTGTGCTTTGATAATCGTTATAAACATATTCTGGTAAATCAATTATTATAGAAATTATAGGGAATAAGATGGATTCGGATAAAATATCACAATTGGAATTCTTACAGCCAAATCATAAAAATATTTGGATGATATCGGTGATACCATTTTCAACAACAAGATATAGAATATACGGTATGTCCACTAATACTGGGTTATTCCATAATAGCATTAGCAGTTATGTAATTGATGTGGTTTGAGACATCAATATTTAATTGGCTAATAATATCAGACCATTTTTCAATTTTGCGAGAAACCTTTCGTAATTGATTGGTACCATTGTTACTAACTGCAGCAGCCAATCAGCACCCTTCCAATTATGAAGAGTAGTTCGAAATAAGCAATTCTTTATGGCCTACACGCCTAGAAGCCTTGCAGTTGATAAGACGTGATACATTTACCTCTTTAATATGACTAGAAAAGTCCGAATATAATTTTCTGATAAAAGGCGTATCTGAATTACTTAACAGAACCTTGCACTCCGCATCGTCTAATTTGGCAAAGATTTTAGAAAGTTCTGATTGGTCATTGTCACCAAATCCATAATCTGTATAACTGGTAAAGTTGGCTGTTGAACTTGTGGGATGATACGGAGGGTCTAAATATATAAAATCGTCTTCTTCTGCTTCAACTAATGCATTCTTATAATCTTTAACTTTTATCACTGCTTTAGAATATCTAAGCGCTTTACTAATATTTTCTAGATTTCTAGTGTCACAAATTAGAGGATTTTTGTA
>DAOM01000198.1 GCA_002501855.1 Candidatus Nitrosopolaris nunavutensis | reverse complement strand
GTCAAGGCTTCAACTATAGCAATACATAATGGCTTAGAAGCAGGACAGGAAATATTACATGTTCATATACATATTATACCACGTGTCATTGGTGACGGAGCAGGACCAGTCCATTCAATGTTTAAGAATAGGCCAAAGATTAGCTGTGAGAGGATGGATTCAATGCTTGAAAGGATGAAAGAACTTCTCTAAATTACTACCGAAACATATTCTCATGATCATTGTTAGTGAGCAGAATGATCCTTCCGATGATCATTATGTGGTAATAATATTCTTTTTACACGCTATACTACAAGTTATAGGGTCACTCATGCTGGCTAGATATACCTAACTCGTAATTTCTAATACAGAATCAAATACTAAGAGAGGTAGGATTAATTTTCTGTATATTCGTATACACGATACATACTGTCAGGGTCAGAACGAGAAAGATATTTCCATTTTGTTGGATCGAGATTTATCTCTATAAAGTTACTATTGCTCATAGATTCTGATGACAGAACGATATTGTAAATGGATTCGCCAACCAAAACCTGATTAGGCTTCGCGATAGAGACGATCTTTGAAGCCAAGCTTATGCTAGAACCAATTATGTCTATGTGAGCTTTTTCTAAACTGTTTCCATAAAGCACTACTAAAGCATAACCATAAGTCAATCCTATTCTTACGGTGATTTCAGGTAAACCATTTTCCTTAAACGCAGGGTTTATTACTTTTCTAATGATCTGCAGTATTGAAGCTGTACAATTTAATGCATTGTTGCATGCTTTCGGCTGATCATATTCTCCAGGAAAAACTGCAATAACCGCATCACCTTCATATTTGAAGACATATCCGCCATAACCTGTCACAGCGATACTTATTTCTTGAGCAAATGTTTGAATCAATAAAGCAAACCTATCCTCCGGTAAAGATAGGCTCATTTCTGTCGAATTATTGACATCTATAATCATAATTACAACATTTGTTTTTCTATTTACCTGTCTCTTCAGCAATTTTTTAGATTCATCGGTTGACATATTGAGCTGAATACCATGTGTTAATGTTTTAGCCACTCTAGCTCGAATTTGTTCTAATACAGACACATTAGTAAAGCTCATAGACGAATTACCGGAATTGCTAAAGCTAAGAAACTACAAATTCTATCTCTATTTGTTTGCATCATCGCAAATTAATATGGCCTCGTATTTAATTAATCTACATTGCTTTGTTCGATTGATTATTATAAACGGAATACACAATTAATCTAACATGTGCTTTGATAATCGTTATAAACATATTCGATTAACACATTCATTCAATAGATGTTAAGCAGTGACGAAGTAAAGGACACCTTATACTCGACGATAGATAGCATAGGGAAGGAAAGGATTCGATCTGATATTACTTCAAACATAAACTTCTCGGAAAAGTATATTGATCTTATAATGGCTGAATGCATCACAAAAATAAATGTTGAATCAAATGTTGGCAATAAGGATGAAACAATTGCAGTCTTAAGTGAAGCACTTCTTCATTTTATGCTTACGGTCTGTACTCTTCCATCTGAAAGAAAAATCCAGGTAAAAGATAATCTAACCCTTGATGTAGTTATACCGAATCTACAGAGCTTATACAAAACGCCTGATAAATCAATTATTATAGAAATTATAAGGAATAAGGTGGATTTGGATAAAATATCACAATTGGAATTATTACACCGAAATTATAAAAATATTTGGTTGTTATCGGTGATCCCGTTTTCAACCACAAGATATAGAATATATGGTTTGTCCCCTAATGCTAGGACATTCGATAATAGTTTTTCGAATATCATAACAGATATCAATAATTTTCTAAAGGAAACAGGGGATAAAAGCCTTAGGTTTATTCATTAACGGTTCATTCATTAACATAAAACATGGTGGAGAATGTGCACTTGGTTTCATAGAGGATGACTGTTTGTGAATCAACCTCGGACTGCTACAGGAACAGTAGTTTCCATATGGCGATATCCTGTGAAGTCAATGTTGGGAGAGGAGCTCATTCTCCGTACGTAATGGAACGCGGACTCGTAGGGGATCGCGCATACGCACTAATCGACCAGAAAACTGGAAAGGTGGGTAGCATAATGCAATTATCTGTGAAGAAGATAAAATATTCTTTGTCTGCACCAAACTCTTACTGGAAAAAATGATGTAAATGTCAAACCTATCACCATTTTGGTTATTACCAAGTATGATGACTGCTGTAATTGACAATTAAGAAACCATCTAAAAAAGGCAGGGCAATAGTGGAAATCGATACTGATGGTAGCTATGTGATGAGTGAGAAGAACATTCAAGAAAGTGCCCATGTGAACAAGTTTGATAAGTTCATTTTAGATATAAGGTCAATTTTAGAGGCTAGAAAGCAGCGCAAGAATATACGGCGATGAGTAAGGTGTGTCAAATCACACTGTGTCATACAGAATTAGAACAGCTAAATCAATCACTGAGACAGCATGATGGAATGAAAGGTGATGATATTGCGCGTTTTTCAGATCAAATCCTACTCTAACGTCAAGATTACGGCTAATTGAGAAAAAACAGTTACAATGATTTATTGATCGCTATGCAAACTTATCTGATCAAGTCAACCAACTCATCCTTGCAGGTACAGCAATTTAAGAAGGAGCTTTGTAATACTTTGAATATGATCTAATCATAAGAATTGCTCTTCTGGCAAATATATGGCGGGCGCCGTATAAAACAAGTTTGCTGTAGATATGAATATTGGCAAACCATAATCTTTCGTAGTCTTCAGGGGCCCCCATTTGTATTATCTCATTTTCTACTTTAAGCTTCATATCTTGAAGAATTAGTGCTCTAGTTTCTTCATCCAATTTGAAGAGGGCCTCTTTGAAAACATTCTCAAAAAAAGAAGGAGTAATCTCTCTGTGTGTAAGCAACAGATATATAATGCCGTGCAAAAATTCGGACAAGTATTGGTTTAGTACCGCACTGTCGTCATCATGCAGCATTCTTGATAAAAGGTCGATTATGGCTTTACCACATTCTTCTATTCCTGCTGATTTTGAGTAAAGATCGGCTGCGAAGCGGTTAATGCGGGAACGTTGTATCGCTAGATATGTTGCAAATGCACCTACAACATTAACACATATTTCCATGAAAGGTTTATCGATCCCCTTATAATGTAGTAATAAGAATAGGCAAAGACCTGCCCACGTGAATTCATACACATCTATAAGGAAATTATTCTTTTCAGCCTTTCTTGTACCTACAATGCGAAGCAACTTAGAATTGACGAAATCACCAATGCACTTTTGGATGGAGTCCCGTCTGTTTGCGATTCTATTACTCATAGACACATGTGCTTTAGAACCCGATAAGCAGATTCTAAATACAGTTTTGAAGAATCTACTTTATCTTCCATAGATTTTACACTCTGCCTCATTCCTCCTACTATGAGTGTTCCCATAATATTTACTACACCAGCGAAACGTATATTGGGGTTTAGTGCGAATATGTCATTGCATAGCTTTTCCAATCTTTTATTATTGTTAGACATTAAGTCCCTCCCTTTTTCTGTGTATTTGAATTCTCATAGACGAACATATAAAACTGCGAGACCTCACACAGAAGAAAATAGAGAAGTTGGAGAAAAAAAATGAAAATACAAGAAGA
>DAOM01000146.1 GCA_002501855.1 Candidatus Nitrosopolaris nunavutensis | reverse complement strand
AACAACTACAAGTACACCTACAATAACAATAACAAATACAAGTACACCTACAATAACAATCATAATGGATTAGATGTTCAGGACAAGAGCTTCATAAAGGACGTCAAGATAACAGATGTTGATAGAAGTAATCCACACCTTTTAAAGGTGACACTAGAACGTACGCATAACGATAATGGAAATATTCCTAAGTATATTTCAGTTGTAGCGGTTGGTAAGAATGATCAAACCGTTGCAGGCAGCACAACTTTGAAAGGAGATGATATTAGTAATAGTTTAACAGTTAGCGTGATACTAAAGAATAAGAATAACAAGAATGGTCACTTAGATGCGAGTGGTGATGTGACTGTCTGGGTAGTACCGGCAACAATCTCGAGTTGATGATTACTTGAGAAAGACAAATCAAAAAAAGTTAAACTCTAGACGGTCAAATGACAAAGACTCAATTCGAGCGACATTGTTGGGTAGACACTAGCTACTGATGAACTGCCTAACGAGAAATGCTTTGAATGAATAACTTAAAACCTATGGGTGTCTTGCTGTAATTAAAGAGTATTGGATTTTTCGATAATTGTAGATACATTTGAGCAGATGGAGCGAACTTCCAGTAGACTTGCTCTTACAGATTACCTTGTTTCTCTTTTGAGAAAAACGCCCGCCGACATTATTGATCGTGTAATATACCTTATCCAGGGCAAGCTCCGCCCTGACTATGAAGGTGTCGAACTTGGCTTGGCAGAAAAAATGGCTATCCGTGCAATTTCTCTTTGTACAGGATTAGATGTTGAGTCTATAGAACAAATTTATCGCAAAACGGGAGACGTTGGCGATACGGCTGGGGAAGTAATGAAATCAAAAAACCAAACAACCTTGCTTGCTGAGAAAATGACTGTTGAAAGAGTATATTTGACTTTAGATAAGATAGCACATTCTGGTGGCACGGGTTCACAGGATGCCAAACTCCGTCTTGTAAGTAGCCTTTTGAGTGATGCGACTCCGCGTGAGAGCCGATACATAATGAAATTCATAATGGGAACCTTACGGCTAGGTATTGCCGATTATACGGTAATCGATGCATTAGCATTAGCATTTACAGGTGACAAGTCCTATAGACAAATACTAGAAAATGCCTATAATGTTTCAAGTGACCTCGGAACAGTAGCCAAACTACTAGCTATAAAAGGTCTCGAATCCCTGAGATTACTCGAAATTACATTATACAAACCAGTCAGACCAATGCTGGCAGAACGGGTAAGGAGTGCCGAGGAAGCGATGGTAAGAATGAAGGGCCAGTCTCTAGCAGCAGAGTACAAACTAGATGGAGAAAGAATTCAAGTCCATAAAGGAAAAGAGAAGGTGGAGCTATTTTCAAGAAGGTTAGAAAAAATCACTCACCACTATCCCGATGTTGCTGAAGCAATCCAAAAATTAATCAAGACCAATGAAACGATATTAGAAGCTGAGGTCGTAGCAATTAATGCTCAAACAGACGAATTCCTTCCTTTTCAGGAACTGATGCATCGCAGACGAAAATATGGAATCAAAGAAGCAATAGAAGAGTATCCTGTAGTCATAAATATTTTTGACGTATTATATATCGATGGAGAGGACAAGACTTCTCTACCGTACCTCCAACGACGTAAACTAATTGAAAAAGCCACAAAAGGATTAAAGAACGAAAAAGTTAGACTGGTCCCCCAAGCAATTGTAAAAAAAACAGAGGATCTTGAGAAACTTATGGCTGTTGCCATAGAGCATGGCTGTGAAGGCCTTATGATAAAGCAGCTCACAAGCTCGTACAGAGCAGGGGCAAGAGGGTTTGCCTGGATTAAGTTAAAACGTGAGTATCGAAGCGACCTTGCTGACACCCTGGATTTGGTTATAGTTGGTGCACTCTATGGCAGAGGACGTAGAGTTGGAAAATATGGTGCCCTTTTGTTGGCGGCATATGATTCTAAGGCGGATATGTTTAGAAGTACTTGTAAAGTAGGGACAGGTTTTACTGACCTGCATCTCGAGCATTTTTACAAAAATCTAGAAGACACCCGAATCACTCACATACATCCTAGAGTGGACACCGGAATGCAAATGGATCTATGGTTTGAGCCAAAAATAGTAATCGAGGTTAGTGCGTCTGAAATAACTCTTAGTCCTTCACATACTGCAGGCATCAATTCAATAAGGGAAAATTATGGCCTTGCACTCAGGTTCCCGAAATTTACTGGCAAGATAAGAGTCGACAAAAATCCGGAGGACGCTACTGAAGTAGAGGAATTAATCTCAATGTACAAACGACAGATGAGATCAATAAAGAATACAAGAGCTCTCCCGAAATCCTAATTATATCTTACGAAGTCATCTATAATTGAATAAAGGCAAATACGTAGCGGTAAAAAATGATTTGGTTAAGCAAATTCCATTCTGTGGAGGAAGATACTATATCACTATTCGACCAGCAATGTTATTTGCCTCTAAACTTTCTCGAGTTACAACCGTTTTCCACAATTTCCAGCTATTCTACGTATCCGAAGGCACCGGCATAAAATATCAACATATCTAGGTCATGACGTCGCCTGCTAGACAAAGAGCCTATGACATACATCAGCAAATACACGTAAAAATAGGGCGAAGTTCATTGCCTTGCAGGCACCAACTTCATATAGTTTGTTCTTGTACATTAGATTGCTTACGGTAACAGTACCCTCCCGGGAGGGCGGCAACCCCTATTTCCGTACATTTTTACATAAACTTTTAAAAAGAAATGATTCCTATGAGCGTGCGAATGCCCACTCTTGGGTGTTATAGAAGAATGTTCAGAAAGTTGTAATTTACCCTCCCGGGAGGATGTGGGTAGACAAAAAATGCCGTATTGAACTTAATATCGTAAGGTCGAATTATCGAATTTATCCCTTAGTGGGTAACAAGGTTTGGTATAGATTTTACCGAATTAGGACCCGCCCCATGGCAACAAACCAGCACAAGTCCCCTCTAAGGGGCAGGGTGTAGAAAAACAAGATGATCCAATAACCATAGGGTTTAGGGTCAAACCAAGAGAAAAGGCAATCATACAGGACTATGTAAACAGGATGTATGGTCAGTTCATTGTAGATCCCACAACAAAGCAGCCCAAACGGATGCTAGATAATCCATCAATTGGACTTGTGATTAAGCTTGCACTTTTTCGTATATGACTCAATTTAATTGGTTCCTGCTCGCAGGAACTTTTCTTTCCAGAAATCATCTTTAATGCTACAATAGGCATCAGATATTGCTAGGTAACATCAAAAACCAAGTGAAAATTCATATTCAACCCTCATACGCTCTTAATAGCTCAATTTCCGCTCAATCGACTGTTAGATTCGGCAGCATTTTTGTAAATGCCCGCTCGTCAGGGGAGAAACTAACAGTCTTTGTCAATCTGTACGTCAATATGGACTACTTTGTGGCCTTCCTCCCGGGAGGAAGGCCACAAAGCCCCATCAACCGTTCTCAAATTCCCTGGCGGGGAATACTTCGATATCCTGTTGCTGGGTTTTATCACATGAATATTTCTGCATTAAATTTCAATCCGGCAAGACGAAATGTCAATTTGATACTTGAGCACAATAATAAGGAGTGGCTTTTGCGATATCCTTTTTTTTATATACCTTAGAAATTGTTATTATTTAGCTTGACTAATTATTGTTTTTAGTTATGAAAAAACCCTTGTTGAAGACTTGTGATTAATCTGATATTGAATGTATTCGGATAAATAAATTGTAAAAAATCGTACGATTAAAGTTCCCATAGGAAATTATGCTTGAAGCTAACAAGTTCGAGAATTTTCAACAATTCAATAGGATAGCAATAACCTAGTCGAAGATCCACAAGAAAGAGGTGCGCGTTTTCTTTAAGAATTCGAAAACCCATGTACATTCGAAAAATGCGGTGAACGATTTAGAATGAAAAAATACAACTTTATCTCCTGCCTTTTATTTCAAGGTTCACCTTAAACATCGTAAGTATATCTTTTAAATTCTCGTCAGGTGCAAACCTACAAATCGTAATCCAGTTCCTCGTTATCCTTGCTTCTATCTCACAGATGGCTTTACTGTCATCTTCGTGTATTTCTGTTCGAACGTCGTAGCGGTGCCTAAGGGTTTCCGTCAGTTTATGAGCCAGCTCCGATGGTGCACGTACCAAAATCTTTTGCAAGGATATCTTCTATCCCTCTTAACCTTTATGTATTCTTACGTATTATTTTCACTTTTTCAGAGCTGGGTGGGGATACATCTTGGAAGCGGAACCAGTCCTAACCTACTAATCGCGAGAACAAAGTAGCTAAATTACGTCAGCGCTTCAGGACTTTGTTTGCTTTGGTTCGGTCTTGTATTATAGTTTCGATTCGGCTCGTCTTTTTTTGCAGATTCTTTATATGCTCCTCTTGCAAGTTAGATGCAGAATATCTTATTTCGAAACTAAGAATTTGGGCATATAAAGTAAATATGGGAAGGTCAGGATGCTTATTGTTCTTGATATCATAAACTTCAAGACCGAGCATCGTAGGAGAATCGCTTATAAATCTGCGATGACAAGCCATGGCAGCGCTTCTGCACACAAGATGGCGATAGTATTATGCTTCGCAAGTAACGATATCTCGTTGATACATTCTTCAGATGCTTGTGTTCTCATGTAATCTGCATACATTTGGAAGCTGTTGGGCCAGCCCACTGATAATGGTGTCACCGGAGTCAATCTCCTATCGTCTTCCACCTAGTTGTACCTATCAGTATTGTCGGCGGAAACGGATTTTATCTTATTTCCTTTTAAAATGAGGGTATTTTCTAGATCCAGGAAAACGGCGTATATCCGCGACGGTTGCGGTACATGTTATAAGTAGCAGAGTATAAATTCGTTCCATGAACGATGTGAATGGTCTATGATGAAGGGTTGTTTCATTCCAACTCATTGTCATCTATTGAACAGCTTTACAACCTTTATCACAATGACGTTGATTACCACGTAAAAAACCAGAGATGCTATTAGTGAGCTAACCATTGATGCTTGATACGGTTGTATTCCAAGCTGGAGTAGCTGATAATTAGAAGATATTTTGGTAACAGAATATACAATTTCGGAAACAGAAAAGGAAGCAATAAGTTTTTTGATGTCCAGGATTATCACCTTATGATTTCTAGTTCCCGTCAGAGGATCTACATACCGATACCGATTGTCCAGATAGAATAAGAGTGCAAAAATTGGTAAATAAACACCATATTCTGTAGTCAAACCAACTATTGAATTTGTTATGTTACTTTTGTTATATGTCAAATAAGAGGCTTGAGTAACATAAGCAGCCGCGAGAAATGCACAGATTCCAGCAATAAATATACTCTTATTAAAGAGGATATATTCTCGGTACTTGCGGTATAAATTTTGCATATTATTATTAATCGTGCTATAACCCCTTCCATATTATTAAAAGGCTTATTGGGTTGGCTCTGAAGCTTGATACACCAAGCATCAAATACGTAAATTGTAAGAATCAGTTCGGGTAGCCGCGGCAAGCAGATTTGCAGGCATACGATAGTTGAATTTGTGTATCTACTACTAAGTGATTTGAAAAGTATTACAATTTACGAACGAGAATATTAAAGTTTGTGCAGAAAAGCCTGAAAAGCAGAAAAAGTAACATGGAAGCAAATCAGACTTGACGTAAGTGTTATCGAAGTCTGCAGAACATAATGGATTCCTTCAACTTAGCACTAGATTTCTTTCACGAGGCTAAATAGCATAATTGAGTTTTGTACGAAATCATTACCAAGAGGAACGAAAAATCAACAATACCGAATTTTGTAGAATTCCCTCCAACAGCATTGTGACCTCTCATCTTGTAAGTGAACTCATAAACATTGATTTGGCGAATGCGGGCGGTCCTATTAGGAGTAAATGTACTGTTCTTTCTGCCTCTATAGCCATATCAAATGACTCTGAAACATTCTCAACACAGCTCCTAAAGGCAGTGGTTCTATCTTTTACATATAGCTCGTTAAAGTAACTTGTTGTCCTCCGTTATAACTCTGATTTGAATTTGGACGTCTAGTTCTAATTAAATCTGGAAAATCAAATATCATCCCTTTCTCCGACACTTTTTCTTCTAAATTTTGAAGTACACGGCTTTCATAGGATTCATTGACTGTAACGTTGCACCATGGTTCCAACGGCTCTCTGAATTGATAAATGGTTTTTTTGTACTGGTCAATTCCGTTTTCACTATGGAGTAATTTTAGAATTATTTTCACTCTCTCCCATATATCAGATCTTAACCTCAAAAGCGCACCAAAAACATATGGAACACCTGAATCATGACAGCTATCTATTATTTCTTGCAATTGGCTTTGATAATCAGTAATAACGGGCATAATAGGATCAATGTTTACACCACAGCATACACCTGCATCTGTAAATTTCTTTATTACCTTAAACATAGAATGCGCTGGAGGGGTACCTGGTTCCATCAGACGTCTAATCTTCTCATCACATGTAGTTATATACTGCTATGTTGCATAACTGA
>DAOM01000319.1:412-6662 GCA_002501855.1 Candidatus Nitrosopolaris nunavutensis | reverse complement strand
AATTAGAGAAATTAAGAGAGTATATGCAGACATTATACCACACTTCTTTTCCAAAATCAGATCCATCTTTAATTCACGATTTGCTGAGGCGTTTGCAAAAAAATCCCAACATTCCACCGATATATATGGTTGAAGTGTTCACAAAACCAGGCATAAATCCTGAAGCAGCAAAAAAATATATTTTTGAGAAAACGGGAATGGTTCCCGCGATCTATGAGAATGGAACTCTTTTTGTAACAAGTCAGAAACTAACCTTAGAGATGCTCAAAGAAATATCTGATTCTGATGATGTCTTAGAAGTTGCCGGTGATTATACTGGAAATATAACAGTTAGAGGATCATCCCATGTGCATTCAGATGATTGTCCTCTACGCAATCTTGATTACGCGTATTAGGAGACGTAATTACTTTCATATTTCATTGGGATGATCAATAAGTCACATAATGTCATTGACTAAAATGGCATGGATTATGGCGTCCATGCTGTGGGTATAGATTAAGAACTACGCCACGAAACTTGAAATATAAAGGTAAATTGCAAGTAAAGTAAAACGACGATGATATAGAATGGGTTAATGGATAAGTAAAAAATTACTAATAATAATGTTTATTATCTCTATATTCCATTGCAAAGCATTACAGTGCACTCATTATTAATAATAAGCACTGTCACCTATTCAAATATAATAGGTATGATCAAGGATGAAATCAATAATAGTAATAGTAGCGGCACTCTTCTGAATGGAGAAGTATTAAGGAAGAGAGAAGTAGTAACTTCTTTGTATCGATATTCAGATCTATCCATCAAAGGCATAGCTCAACAGGTTGATATGTCTCTTCATGAAGTTCAAAGTATAACTGATGAGTTGGCAAAGTCAGATGCCTTGCAAACACTAGTAGAACAAAGGACCACTCACATAGAGAATCTAATGTCAACCAATGTTATCTCGCTAGATATTTCAAAAACTGTGGGTGACGCAGCAGCGTTGATGACAGAAAAGAAAGTAGGAAGCGTTGTTGTAACTAAAGATGATGGTAAACCATTCGGAATAATAACAGAAAGAGACCTAGTAAGAGGACTAGGAAAGAGAGAAGAACTCTATTTTCGTGCTACATTACTTGAAAGTTTCGCTTCACACCCACTTATTACAACAAAACCTACAACTACAGTAGAAGAAGCAGCAGAAGTCATGTTCAAAAACAAAATCCGAAGGCTTCCAATAGTTAATGAATACGGTCTAGTGGTAGGAATAGTAACAGTAACTGATTTAGCTTTGTATCTTTCACCTACAAGGAGACCAGGATTGACTCAATCAGTGCTACGTGCAATTTCGAGAGGTAGAAACGTTTAGTAGAAACAGATAAGTGATACCTAATTTAAAGAAGCACTTTCATTTCTTCTATTTAATATTTATATCTTGTTTTAATACTGTTGTATGACTAAATGCAGTCTTCACCCTTCAGATACAATAGAATACACTAATGCCATGACTGTCTAGCTATTAAACACGAAGAATGCGGTGCGTTGCGATAGAATCCTACTTTACATTTATGCGATGAGATATCTTACTGTTATGGCCACAAAAGAAGAACATCCAGAAAGATATGGTTGGTGGCTAAATGAATTGGAATCACTTGGTATTAGTGCAAACAGAATAAACGAGTTGAATGATCTAAACTAAGTCAGCAGCCTAGCTGAGAACATAAAACGGGGCTTTTATCAGGAGTATGAAAGCGGTAGATCATTTAACTCATTAGAAGAGCTTGAGGAACATAAACGGGAAGAGCATAGGGAATAAGCTGCCAAACTCAAAAAGTTCAATATCCTCTCTTCTGTGATTCTCTACTTCATACTCGTATTCTGGATGTTTGATGAAGCTAGAATAAGTCCAAGCTAGAAATATGACTACCTCAGATGCATCAGGAACCTTCCACGTTCGTTGTGCTGTGATACCAACCTTCTTTTCAAATCTTCATTCTTTATCTGGTAAATTTCGAATGTTTGTGAGCCTCCCGAAGATGGTGTCATATCACATGTTTCTAAAATTTTGTGTAGTTTGGTCGCATCAACTTCAGCATTATTTTTAAAAGCTCGAATTGATCTTCTTTCATTCAATACTTGGTTGAAAGATTTTTCTTCTTGTGCAATAGTTAAGATACTAATAGCATTTACTTAAGATATTTGTGATTGCCTTCCGTTAAAATTGTTCTTTTCTTACGCTAGCGTGATTGCGGAAAAATTTGCAACTATTAACAACAACTCATTCTCTCTTTTCAAGTGCATATCCGCGGCTTTTACTTTATCTGAGCATTAACCTTTATCTCATGAGACATACTATACATAGCAGGACATCTTTCTTCTGCCATTTTAATTAGTTCCTGAAGTTTCTGCTTATCTGCGTTCTCACTTTCGGCAGCTATCTCAAAGTTAATTCCCTCAGTTATTGGTTCATCAGCTATATCAAAAGTCTTGGCAAAGTTAATCATGCAATCTGTATTGACAATAAGCTTCGTGAGCTTTACTCCCTGACTTGCAGCTACACTTGCGAATGTAGCTATGAAACATGAAGTTATACCAGCTACACAATATGCCATTGGACCTAACCTATTACCATTTCCACCTAAAAATGAAGGTGAATCTACTTCAATTACCTCTTTTCCTTTCTCATATGATAGCTCTGTTCTAAATTGGTAGTCCTTGCTTGGATCTAGACTCCATTCACCTTGTAACTTCACTGGTTTTCTTAGACTTTGCTTATCTCTCTTGCCATTTGCAACAGTTTGGACTATTTTATCCAAGTCTGTATTGTTGAGAACATTAGCCATATCTATTAATGAATTTGCTCAGTACTTGTTTGTTTGCATCGTGTAGATTATTTTGTGTAGATCATAACTTATTGTTATTAGAATTTGGTTTTAATAATCAAGTTCCTATTGTAGTCCTCTTGAAAGAAGGCATAGCAACAAAATTTGGAATGACTATTGTAAACCATTAAAAAGTATTTCAATGTAATGCAGTGTACACATTCTTGTTATTTATCCAGTTACATATAATCCCCTATGAGTGAACGAGATATGCCAATTGAGCCAGTTCACCTTACTGAACTTATTAGAAATCCAGTAATCGTCAGAATAGTAAGCATTCTTGACTTGGCAAGCCTTTCAATTCTTGAACTACTTGAGTATAACTTGGAGCGAAGAGAGATTAACTATGCTTTGTCTGAGGGAGTTATTGCCATTGATAAAACAACTTCTCCTTCATCATCGTCTCAATTACATCCTATTGAAATGAGGCAGAAAGACAATATTCTACTAAGAGGAGATTCCTACTTCTATGATTTCTTAAATAGTAAAGTAAGATTGACCGAACTTGGTCTGCATATATTAGATTCTATTAAAGAAGATCTGTCTAAAAAGGAATTACCCGTGAATCAAGCTAATCAATTTGATCTTTCATCATTCAATCCTCCAACCAGGCCGTAGTTATACATGAATCAATAATTGCCTTGACATGCGAACGAGGATACGAATTAGATTTGGTCTGGCTAACGTTTAAAACATCCCTGTTGTCGGACTACGGATTTTCATAGAAAATACAGTTGATATAATAAAGCTCCTTAATTGAAGTCTGCCGAGACTTATCGACTAATAAGAAGAAAAGAATAGTGGTTATTGGTGGTCTTGCGGCAGGAGCTTACTTCTCTTTGACGAACTGAGTAGTAGTATTAGTAGTAATAGTCATTTTCTATCTACCGTTAAAGCCTCTAGGTATAACAGGGATAGTAATGCGGTGTGCCGCGATGGGTACCGGGAGAAAAATATCTCGCTATTATCCGAAGAAACACGAATTCTTGCGTTGCCATGCCTGACGATAGTCCAGAATCTAAACTTTATAAGAAGGGCGGGCCCTTTTTCAGTGAAGTAATTGAAAGAGGTGATATGACTATCTCCAAGAACATGAAGGCATATGAACTAACCCTAGAAGAACTCTTTCCAAGAAAATTAACTGACACGGTATGCATTAATATCCATGATGTACGGGAGGTCTGGGTTGCTACTTTAATGTGCGCCGAATATTTAGATTCTTTTGTAGATTCAATCATAGTTCGAGACGATGACTTCAAACCAATCGGGATAGTAGGGGGTTTTGAGCTATTGGATCATCTACGAGAAAACCCAACACGTGATTACCAGTATCGAACTAGGGTAGGAGAAATCATGTTAAAGGGCGTTCCACTAATTGAAAAGAAAACAAAACTCCGCGACTTGATGGAAATCTGGAAAAACTCCCGAAGGGCTTTTTCTATTATTCTTAACGAATTTGGAGATTGTTCTACCATCTCAGCAAGGAGAATGATTGAAGTTGGTACTAAATGCCAAACAAGCATTTCTATTTCATCAATGCCGAAAAAGAAAATCGTTACCTTTCGTCGAGACGATTCTTTGGGCGAGATTCTCGATCTGATGTACGAAAATAAAATGCGAAAACTTTTGTTAGAAGAATCCAACCAATTTATCAGTGACCGGTTAATACTCGGGGAAATCTCAAAGATGCTAAGATTTCAAACAGATATCGATCATTTCTTGGATATCTCCGCTAATCAGTTTAGATTAGAAAACGCAGAGGCAATAACGGAAGACCTAAAGTTCAACCAAATTTGCTCAATAATGGAAAGAATGGACCATCCTTTCGTTGTCTATAAGGATACAGTGTTCACGCCATGGGATGTATGCCTTACATTATTGTCAGAAGATTTGACGATGCCTCCAGAAGTGGCACTGGACACGTGAACATAACGGGGTAGTATACAGCGTACCAGATATGGGCTGTAACCACCTTGAAAATCTACAATCAATTACTATCACGTAGTAATTCTGACCTGATCCGTGCTTCGGTTCGAATAATCACAACCCTGGGTTGGGTTACGAAATCAGGTCAAATTTGTCTTTCACTTTCCCCGTTTCCTTCGATGGTGGTTATTTTTCGGCCATATCGGCGAGCTAACTCATGCACTATGGTTTTCTCAAGGTGTCGACCATTCTGCAGCTTTGCATTGACAAATATTGCTTCCCTATTTGGTGTGCGGTTATGAAAGCCAAGATCTAGGTATGCATTGTCTGCTTTTTGATTTTGAGCTCGGAAAAACAATCATAAATGCGCTTAGTACTCACTTGGGGATTATTCCTACTTATAAGAATGTGGATGTTCACCCGTAAAGGTGATTATTGGCGTGGGTTTGTAGTCAATTTCCTCAGCCACCACTTCCTGGAGAAGTAGTAGAGCTTTAATAATATATGTAAAAAAAGTAGTATGTTCATGGCATGCCAATAACAACAGCATATGTCTTAGTCAACTGTGAACTAGGATCTGAACCTATGATCATTCTAGGATATGAATTTTAATAGATCTTCTTTTTATAAGATCTACACTACATGTTTATGAATAAACATATGTCAACTACAACTACAACACCCAGTACTACTACTGATGCTAGTCGAAAAGCAATAATATCCAAAATATTAGTTGCAATAGATGGCTCTGATGCGTCAATGGATGCAGCAGATTATACTATCCCTATATCTAAAGAATATAATGCAGAACTTTATGCTTTGCATGTTATACGTGCTGATGTTGATTTATTCGGACCACATGAAACATCAGAGTTTATGACAAGGATGAGAAATGAAGGTGAAAAATATTTGAATAAAGTTAAACTCAATGCAAATGAAAAAAACATTCAAATAAAAACAGAAATTATTTCTTCTATAAATATAGCTGGAGGCATAGTAGATTATGCTGAAGAAAATAATATCGACCTAATTGTAATTGGAACAAGAGGAAGTTCAGGATTTAAGAAATTATTACTTGGAAGTGTTGCATCACATGTTGTAACGTACGCACATTGTCCAGTTATGGTGGTAAAATAAATTGCAGCAGTATTATAATTTGTTAAAATCGAAATTGTACCATGCCAAATATAGGAATCTTGAGATTGAGGTGAAGAACAAGGAATACAATTTATCAACATTAGATAATAGAACAAGGAAAATAACCTACAGAGCCTTACCTTTGGAGGACAAAAGTATCATGCAGGTATCCTCGAAGGCGGGATTAACGAGAAGAGACGATTTCAATAAAATTAATAACGGTTACATGATTAACGACGATTCGGATACCGAAGTTGTTTATGCCTCCGGTAGTTGGCACAATATAATTCCTTACAAAATAAAATAAGTGAGTACTAACGAA
>DAOM01000319.1:0-195 GCA_002501855.1 Candidatus Nitrosopolaris nunavutensis | reverse complement strand
ATGCCTCCGGTAGTTGGCACAATCTGATTTATTAGAAATGAAATAGGAGAAATAGAAAATGACAGTAAACCATGGCTAACTCAAACGGAAGGATTACAACTGCATTGTGACCGGTATGAATCTGGCTAATCATCATTATCAAATGATCAGATGTGCAAATGTTTACACGATTAGGTACAAATAAAGCTTCAAAAC
>DAOM01000199.1 GCA_002501855.1 Candidatus Nitrosopolaris nunavutensis | reverse complement strand
TGTATAAGAGAGACCTCCCTAGGTGCGCGGTGAGCATTTCCTACTAACTTCAATTGGTTCGTTAATAATTTGTTTTTCACAATGCGTATTCTCTTCATTATCGACTAATTTATCCGACGGTAGGTCAAAATATAGGACAATTCAAGGGAGGCATGCTCGAATCAATATTAAATAGTGCAAAGAATCAATGTTAGAGTAATAATGATTATACAACAATGTCATAGTTGTGTTGAGAAAGGAAAAAACGCTTATTGCAATAAATGTGTAAAGTCAGGTGATTATTATGATGTCTACAAATACGCTGAGGATAAGGAAAGCCATTTCAGGAAAGGCAAGATGATAGGTACGATAAAGGCATACACATGGCATGATGCGATAGAACATATTAAAGATAACTTTTTCCACAATTGCAGTGAAAATCTCAATATAAATTGTGAAAAGGACTTTGCTTATCTAGAAGAAAAACCCGAATCTATTGTTAGAGATGACCGCGACAACGCAGCCGCGGAAAAGCCGCACGGATATACAATTTATTTGAATAACGAAGGAAATGAATCAGGATCTTTGTCATCTCTCAAAGAAAATTTTTGGGATTTGACTGCGGCTGTTAGCAATAATAATTATGATAAGGTCAGTCTGTCGCATAGTGCTCACATGGAACAACAGTAGACAACAGCTGTTGTTGTAGAAGCCAAAGGAATACCCCTACAACGAAAGCTAGATGGAAAAAGACTCTTCAAAATAGATATCTTAGGTAGTCTGTCGTACACTTTATTTATTATCAGAAGAGAGAAACTTCTTCATATTTAGTCTCAGAAAACAACTCCACCAGTGCATAATTTATTTAATACAACTTGATATCAATAGCAGACGAATCATCTGCCCTTGAAAAATATTAAAGCAGATCTGACCGAGCCTGAACTCAATGCTCTTTGTTTCAGTTACCGGAATAATTGAAAGTGCCACCTAATATCAAAATTCCTCCTACGTGGCTGCATACAAGAGGAATACAAGGATCCACAATCACCAACAAACGCTGGTGTGCGAACCTAATCTTGAGAGGCGTTGGTAGAAGTAGAATTTGCTGTTTGATAATCAATCCAGCAGCTGTTCACAGAAAAATCCAGCAGCTGTTCACAGAAAAGGGTATGGCAATTTGTGAACATGAGACTGAATGCTATTCCCGTTTTTCGACCTATTAGAATTATGCGCCTAGATTTCAAGAAGTGCAAACTATCTCCATGCTTCTTTTCTGATCGTGATCGCTGCATAAAATAATAGCCAACTGAATACGAATGTTGACATGAATGTGAATAAAGGCCGGTACAACCAGTATGGATAACCGGGGTTTCGTAACCGGGAATCGATCCCGTAGAGCATTCCAGTATACATTAGTCCCGAGAGATAGAACACCACTGTCCCTATATCGGCTGACAATAGAAGTACGATTATTTTAATAACAATGAATGGCCTCATAAGTTTGAGACCCAAGACTAGATAATACAGAAAAGCTGCGTAAAATGGCCTTCGCCAGTATATTCCGCCAGTTGCGGGAAGGCTTCGAATGAAGCTCTTCCTCCAACGGATTTGCTGTCGTATTAGTCCCACGAGTGTATCTGGCACTCCAGCCGTCACCCTTACGCTCGGACTGTAAACTAATCTCCATGCATATTTTCGCCGATCCTTTTTCTTGAGCTCTTCTTGATCCGGGTCTGAAGAGGATCTCATTGCATTCAGGTCATCTTTTCCTGTCTGTAGTATGGGGATATTATTATTACCAATACTGTTTTTATTGCTATCTTGTTCTCCCGTATTATTCCTCCTATCCTCCCATATGTCCTCGGGCTTAGCGCCCAGAACATACGCTGTCAGCCGTCTGTCGGTTGCAAATTTAAAATTCTCGATACCAAGGAAATGATCATGAGCCCAGGCGTGTATATATTGGTGCACAGCCTCTCTTCTATAAATCGACAATGCGCCAGAACAGCACGTAAGAGACGAGAATGATGTTTCCATTCCCTTTAACATTCTAAATTGTCCGTCGAACCATACATCTTCAATCTTGAGCAAAGTGTTTCCTTTGGCCGCACCTCTCACTCGCGCATGACCTGTCACAGCGCCGATTCTGCGATCAGTATAGAATATTTTTACGGCGTTGTCGACGGCATCGCTAGCAAGATCGCAATCACTGTCCATCATGACATAAATTTCACCTTTAGCGATCTGGGATCCGGCTTCAATAGCAACCTTTTTACCTACGCTTTTTGAGAGATGAATTATTTGAAGTTTGGGCCCTGGACCAACCTCTTTTCTCATCTCATCCAAGATTGCAGTCGTCCCATCAGTACTTCCATCATTAACAATGATGACTTCCTTATTAGTATAAGACGAATTAAGACAAGATTGAACACAGTTTCTGATGTTACCTTCTTCATTTTTTACCGGAACTATAATTGAGACGAGAGGTTTTCGATCTTCGGGGATGAGGACATCCTTGACCCTAATAAAGGGATCGCGGTATTTCACCCAGGACAGAAAAAATATATTAAACAAGACAAATGAGGTGAGGAAGCTGTAGAAACCGACTGTAAAATCTACTACATAAATTAATAAATAGAGTTTTATTCCGAGGATAACGGCAATGCTAGCAAGTACCAAATACCGTACTAACCAACGCTTCTTGTCCATTTCCCTGTATTTTTCCGTCGCCACCGGTTGTTTGTTCTGAACAGCCATGAAATGAGTCCACCTCAACTATGTTTCTATTGAGATCATTACTCTGACAACTTGGTGATCCTCTACGTTTTTGCTTGACATTTGCTCGATTCCTAAACTCTGATGTATATTTTTCAAGATGTATGTATAAGTATTTGCCAACTTTGTCCTATTCAATATCTCCTTAAGCGATGTTCATAATCACTCAGAATAAGCATCATTTAGGGCATTTGACGTGTCCAGGCTCCATACCTTCTTCTCTTTCTTGTAGATGTTCTGAGAAAAACCAAGATATCTAGACCTAACCCTTATCGTATGCGTGGAGTATATATTATGTGGATCAACTGTTACGCAAGTATATACCCAAAAAATGCCGTAAGTCTGTATATGCATGAAAGCCTAGACGTTGGAGTGTGTCGGCGACGATTCACGAGTGTCGCTAGAAAAGGTGTTTTTTGTTTCGTATCTTACTTTCCATTCTTTGATTTCTTTTTAACGGATCGCAAGAGCGCTACGTTAGAAACAAAGATACGTATTATATTGAATGGCGCGCCGTCTCATGCTGAACGAGTAAAAATTATGAGCGTCCAGAGAGACACAGCATGATAACCTTTGCACTGTTTTTAATCCCGCCTTCCATCGGCACCTTCTTCACGAAGTACGGACTCGTAGGTCTTTTCTTCAATGGTATGCTCTCCTCATTTATTCCTATACCAACCGAACTCACGACGGCAGCCTTACTCGCCGCAAGAGAAAACGAGATGAGAATATTTATCGCCTTGACCGTCGGATCAATAATTGGAGGATTTATAGCTTACTACCTAGGCTATACTGGGTACAATTTATCCCATCGGATAAGAAAGATAACAAGGCTTGACGACAGGAGAAGCCAAAGGAGTTACGCTCTGTTAGCGAAATACGGATGGTTGTTGATCTTCATATCGCCTTGGATCCCCGTAGGCGGGGACGTGATTCCGATAATAGCAGGAATAAAAAAGTACGATTTAACCAAATTCACCGTTGCGATGGTTCTTGGCAAAACGATAAAGGCTGTGGCTATAGTTTATTTTCTTAGTTTAATTATGGTGACATTTTTTCATTAGATTATTATCCAAGAGTAAGAAACGATACCTCTTACTCCATCATAATTTCTCCTCGCGCACTACCATTTACGAAAAACAACAATTGAGACGTAATCGCTGCCTTAGGAGAAATACGCTATGGCGGTATTGGAGCGGATGGAGATTTTAGATATGGAAGCGGTGAAGGACGCTGTTGGAGAACCGCTTGCAACTTGAGCGTTTGCCCATCCCGATAGACGCTTAACAATATTTTGTCTCCAACTGACTTGTGTTCCTCTACGTAAGAAATCAAGTCCTCCATCCTTTTCACTTGGAGGCTGTCCACAGCAGCTATTATGTCCCCACCATGCTTGTTGCCATATTGATCGATCGTGCTACCATGCAAGCCTGCTTTGTCTACAGCACCTCCTTTTACGATTGAATCTACTAATATACCTTGAAAGTTTGGGTTTAACCCACTAACACTTCGAGCCAAGTCCGAAGTCAGGGTAGCGGCAGTAAGTCCGAGGTATGGATGAGTGTAGTTACCCCTCTCAATTAAAATAGGAACGATGCGTTTTGCAGTATTAGAGGATATGGCTAAACCTATCCCGGAGAAGCCGCCCTTATCAGAAATAACGGCTGCGGTATTTATGCCAATAACTTGTCCTTGCATATTCAACAAAGGCCCACCAGAATTACCGGGATCAATCAAAGCGTCAGTCTGAATCACATCTGGGATAGAGAACCCTGAGGTAGCGTCAGGCAACAACCTGCCTTTCTGACTTACTATTCCTGTTGTCATCGTGTCGTCAAGTCCAAATGGATTTCCGATAGCTATCACTTGATCGCCAACTTCTAGTGCTGAGGAGTTGCCCAACTGGAGCGGAGTTACAGGTTTTGTAAGGTTCCCAGTAATTTTCAGAACTGCCAAGTCATTGTAGATATCAGTTCCGACAACATTTGCAGTGTACCTATTTCCGTCAATGAAAGTCACATCCACAATTTTAGCAGTACCTACCACATGGTTATTGGTTATAATATGGCCCTTTGTGTCAGAGACAATCCCTGAGCCTAGTGCAGTGGCATTTCTCGTATGTGGATTTTGCAAATTCAGCGTCGGGATCTTTCTAGTCACCTGAACGACAGAATTCTCTACGCTCTTAAAGAGAAGATTAAGCGAATGATCCTGAGTTTTTAACATCGCTAATTTCTGCTGTTGGCTTTGTGCTCTAGCTGGATATTGAAACGTCGCTAATGACGATAAAACGATTAAGGAAGCTAAAGCCACAATTGCAAATATTAAGAACATTTTTTTTCTTTGCATCTCTCTAGTAAGGACAAGGTACATCTTATAGCAGTTACTATCCCCTCCTACTTTTTTAAATCTAATCTATCAGCGTGTATCGACAAGTATAGTAGGTTGCGTTTTCATAGTATTTGTTTTCATAATAATCGTTATTCATGATTTATTTAAGAAATCATCATCTAATCAATGTTGTAGACTTGAGCAATTTTTCAATCCCTAAGCGATCTAACCTTGCTGCCCTACGCAATACATCTCCTTCTAATTTTTGTTTGTATCTCTCAACCTTGGCTGCAATTGCTGGGTTCTTTAGTCCTAGTATTTGACACGCGAAAATACCGGCATTTCTTGCACCGTTGACTGCCAAGGTAGCGACTGGCACGCCCGGCGGCATTTGCACTATAGACAAAAGTGAATCTAACCCGTGCAGACGTGACGACGTACCCATTATTGGAACACCAATTACTGGCAGCGGAGTGATAGCTGCCACCATCCCGGGGAGATGGGCAGCCCCTCCTGCACCAGCTATAATAACTTGAATTCCCCTCGTCTTTGCTGTCTTCGCATAGTAAATCATTCTTTTAACGGTTCTGTGGGCTGAAACAATTTTTACTTCATTTGTAACCCCGAACGAATTCAAAATCTCGGCCGCTTCCTTCATCACCCACAAATCCGAGTCGCTACCCATTATTATTCCGACTAGAATTCCCGCTAATCTAAATCACCTCTCTTTCTCGTTTCACTTTTATCACTTTCTTAGCCATATTTATCCTTAGTAATGTCTCTTCAACCGAATCTCCCATCAAAGTAATGTGTCCAAGTTTCCTTCTTGGCTTCGATATTTTCTTTCCATAGATATGGAGTTTTAATCGAGGAATAGAAAACAATTTTCTTAAACCACTAATTGCATATGGTCCGATGTAATTCTCCGGACCGAGCACATTGAGCATAGCCACTGCGGGGCACAACAATCGAGGCTCTGATAACGGGAGATCAAGTATAGCTCTTAGGTGTTGCTCAAACTGAGAAATGGAACATGCTTCAATGGAATAATGGCCTGAATTGTGTGGTCTCGGTGCTATCTCGTTTATCATTACTCTATCGTCATCGGTCACAAACATCTCAATTCCGAAGATGCCAGCTCCTTTGAGAGCAGCAAGTGTTTGTTCCGCCATTTTTCTCGCTTTACTTGCGACTTTGTCAGAGACACGGGCCGGTACGATAGTCAAGTTCAAGATATGATCTTTGTGTATATTTTCTACAACAGGAAACGAAGTGATTTCACCGCTTGCGTTTCTAGCGACCATTATTGATATCTCCTTTCTAAATTTGACAAACTTTTCTAACATTAGTCTTTCTTCCCCAATGAAATGAGAAAACGCTTTCGAGATATCACGTTTAGATCTTATCGAATAATTACCTCTGCCGTCATACGAATCCTGACAAGCCTTCAAAATAACTGGGAATCCATAATCTTCACACAGATCAAACAACTGTTTCTCCGAATTGACCAGTGCGAATGTGGGGACTTTTAAATTGTTTTCTTTTAAGAACGATTTTTGTTTATACTTATCTTGGATTATTCTCAGCGTCTCAGGTGATGGATTAACAAAATTAGGATTTTTTAATGCAAGGTCTATCAGAGCTTCAGAATTCGCAAGCTCTATTTCGTATGTTATCACGTCTGATTTGCTAGCCAAGCTTCTAATGGCTCGCTCGTCTTTAAAATCGGCGATAATTAGTTCGTCTGAGACAGTAGATGCAGGACAGCATCTAGAGGGATCCAGAATGCAGACCTTCAAAGCCATGCGTTTGGCTTCCAGAGCAATCATCTTTCCAAGTTGTCCTCCCCCTATAATTCCTATAGACAGAGGTTTTGTTATCGATAGTTCGTTTAGTCTGCCAGACTTCAAATCGCAGGACGTATACTCGTGAAAGGAAATTAAAGTCTTCTTGTACCAAGCGGTCTACCACTACAAAAAATTGTCGTCCACGGTGGGTTGACCAATAACATCCCAAGCGAGTGAAAAATAACCATCATAAGCCCAGGTAAATAGAGGCAATAGAAAAAGTCAAAATAGAGCCGAAACTCAGTAGAACGATGATTGTAGTTGAAAAACCAACAAAGACAACAATTCTACAAGGAGTTCTGCGATAAGGTCGTGTCTATTGATCCAGCAATCAGATTTGCCGGAATCGTCGATACCGACGGAAAATTGTTGGGAATTTCGGAGCGTAAGGGTCTAACTCCCTTGTTAACTCCAGAACAGAGAGCACAATATGCGATTACTGCCGCCACGAGGCAGTTTACTAGACTAAGATGGGAATACCATTTGGGTAAAATCCATTACGCAAGCTCACACTATGCGAAACTTATCCGGGCGACGATTCCGATTACCGACACAGAAAGCCAGCTCTGGTACGTTCTACTCTTGACGTTCGACGTGGAAACAGATAACTTTCACGAAATAATAACAAAGGGCATAATCCCGATGGTATCGCAAAACACAAGTCAGCTTATCAAAAAATAGTCGTAAGAGTACCGGACTTAGAATTTTCTAATCTTTCCGTATCTGTCTCCCTTGGTTATTGTTTTGCAGACATTCCGCCATCAACAGTTAAAACAGTACCAGTTATCCATTTCGCATCGTCTGAACATAGATATGAGACCGCACCGGAAATATCTTCTGGATCGCCAATCCTTCGTAACGGAAATGACGACTCGAGCGTTTTTTTGGCTTGCATGTCCTGTAAGTACGGTTCTATCATAGGGCTGCGAATAGTAGACGGGGCAACGCAGTTACATCGTATTCCATATTCTCCGTATTCCACTGCAATAGTTCGTGTAAACATTATTACGCCTGCCTTGGTTACTCCATAGACGGAGAACGGTACATTCAATATCGATCTTATACCCTGCA
>DAOM01000336.1 GCA_002501855.1 Candidatus Nitrosopolaris nunavutensis | reverse complement strand
GATGATTATGGTGGATTCTATGATCATGTTCCGCCACCCCAAATAGATAAGTATGGTTTAGGCTTTAGAATGCCTGCTCTTATACTCTCACCATACGCAAAACAAGGATACATTGATCATACGCAGTATCAATTTGAGTCTACACTAAAATTCATAGAATGGCGCTTTAGCTTATCGCCATTAACTGATAGGGACCTTCATGCAAATAATCTCCTAAATGCATTTGACTTTAGTCAGAAACCACTTAATCCTCCACATCTCGTTCCTCTCACTGCAGCAGAATTTGCGGCAATTCGCCCGCATATAAATTTGGCAAGAACTATTGATTGAATATTCAGACGATCTATTCTTTTTATTTCTGTCACTTGCTTATCCTTCCTTCTGTCTACGAACCACCCATACTTAGATTCAAGATTTGCACTTGAGGGTTAAATAAAGGTCCTCCTGAATAATAACGATATAAGAGGATCTGCTCTGAAGCGGCTTCTTTGGTTTACTTTTACACGTTTTAATTGAATCTGCCATAAACCAGGCTTCGAGACTCTTATCTGCTAGCCTAGGATTTTTAAATAATCTTTTATAGGTAACTATAAACCATTAATATCAACCATTAATTATCATAATTTAGGTTCGGAATTTGGTTAGATCATCTGTTGTTATTAAAAAATGGTTACCCTTAAGCATAGTAGGAGCGGCAATTTCCTTAGTTACTGCATTATCACTCAATGTACCTATAGGAAAAACGATTATGGCAATTGCTCTTGTCGGAGTCATGATATTCAGTGGATTTCTTCTGAGATCGTTCGGAAAAGGAGAAGGAGAAGAAGGATTTAGGAATGAAAAGCACCCAAAATAGGGTACAGTAATAAGACGCAACCCACCCCCAATGTATGTAAAAGTACTTATTTATCAAATATTTGTTAGCAGCTATAGCGAGATTCGACTTTATAGGTCTTATATCGTATATATTTAACCAATTAGAACTGTGAATATACATTGTCGATAGAACTAAAAAGACTCCTTCAAACTACACTCTGGTTTTTGCGGCGAAATGATTGGGATATAATCAATTATTATAATTTTTTAGCACCATATTTTCTGCGTGCAACTGGTAATAATATGTTAAACTTTGGCTACTGGACCGATAACACCCAAAATCCCATGGAAGCACAAAATGAATTATGCAGATTAGTTGGAAAGGTTGCTGAATTGGACTTTGCGAAGAATTTGGTAGACATAGGAAGCGGATTCTCAGAACCAGCAATACTTTGGAAATCAGTTCATACTTCGTTAAATATAATCTGTGTAAATATCAATTTTCTGCAACAGAAAGTTGCTTCAGAGTTGATGAGGCAGGGAAGTAATAATAATATTGTAAATTCTAAAATATCTCAACAATCATTACTATCATCATCTCTTGACAATGCCATTACTAATACTATCGAGATTATATCGCTAGTGAATGCTACAGCCAAAATCTTACCATTTAGAGATAAATGCATGGATAGAATAATTGCTTTAGAATCTGCACAACATTTTAAACCATTGGTGCAATTTATCCAAGAATCAAGGAGAATTTTGGAATATGGTGGCCTACTAGTTATTGCCATACCTGTTATGAAACTATCTAAATACTATTCACTATTGACACCAACTATACAGGAGGTCATGAACCTTGGAATCCTTTCATTAATGTGGGCATCAGAACATTATGAATTGAAAAATATAGAATCGATGATCAATAAAGTAGGATTTGAAATTATTGATATTCACTGGATAGGGTCTCATGTTTACGAACCCTTGGCAAATTACTATATACAAAATAGAAGGGTGATAAAAAACATAATGTTGAAAGACGGGAGCTCATCACTATTATCATCTTATTTTCTTAATTTCTCTTATGACTTATTTGAAAAAATTGTTTATAAATCAGCATTGAAATTGAAAGTAGCGTATCAAGAAGGAATTATCGATTATGTCCTCATAAAGGCAAGGTTGGTATAGAACATAGAAAGAATAATACTTATGTTGTTAGAACAATAATGGTCCGAGGAACGGTGAGCCTTAACTCTATAATATTTAGAATATCAATAGATATATCACTTGCGAACTAATTTCGTCTAGCAACGTCGATGGTACTAGACAGTAACCGTAGTGCTACCAAGTAAGTAAGAAATAACCACTAGATTTAATTACAATATATACGAACTATAGACTGGCAAAGAAAATTGAGTATCAATAATAACAAGCAGTTCATCCTTAACCAACTCCTATGGATCGGAATATCGTTTGGTATAAGCTTGGCCATTTCTCTACTATTGCCATTCCCAATCTCTCTAGCTGCAATATTTGGAGTATTCATTTTCTAAATATGTATATGAGGAGGATAATGATAAGAATGAGTAGTCCTGGAGCAACAGGAATATTCGGCTCGAACCAACAATAGGAAATTGCCTGTCCCAGTTGTGGTTCGAAGATGAAAAAGGCGGGATTTTGATAAACACTTCTACAAACCGATAATCTAAGATGAAACATTATAGATTTGAATAAACATGTGCTTTTCAATTAGTAACGAATCTCTACACAACAAGGGAAAATTAATCAGCTAAATCGCAGTACAAAATCCTCCCAAACAACAATTGATTCCTGAAATCAGATTTAGTCGCGTAAAAAGGGATTATATGTGAACGAGAACCTCGAATTTACATCTCTAAGAAAAGTGATACATGTTGCCCTCGATAGCTGTTTGTGTTTTATAGTACAATTGTCTAAATATCATGTTACTCCCACGGCAGGTGTTTTTGCAGATGTTGTAACATTGTTAGAGAAGTGTACCTAATACTATATTATGCTCGCCGTTTCTTCCTTACTGATACACTTTTGGTGAACAGCGGGAACCCCAAGAAAAAAGCTAAATCGCCCTCTGATGCCAAAAGAGATAAGACAGAATCGGAAGTTTATGACGATTTTTTATCAACAGAATTATGCACCGAAGATGAAGCATAACACATTTTTAGCATAAATATACCTCAAATAAATAAAGGCTAGTTACCTATCAGCAAATCTTACATTTTAACAAATTTTAATTTAATAGCAAGCTAAGTACATAACTCGTTTGTCAGCTAAGCAATACCAATATCTATAATATTTTTATTACAGAGTGTATATAATAAGGTAGTTTAGCAAAGTCCTTATTGATGTACAAGTAGGTTTCTACTATGAGCGATAGCTTATATTTTGTTTGGAATTATGATTGGGAGGAGCATATTTCATGCATACGTCGTATGTTTTAGTGTTCTTTTCAAGTAAATTCAAACTCCTTCGTGTTCGCAATGTTGTGCCTAGTTATCAAATATTGAAGTAAATCCACTTCTTATGTACAGTTTTTGCGTAATAGAACAAGATCAGCAGGAATTATTATTCCATATATTAATAGAAATTCTAATCTAAATTAAGAAAAAGAAAGGGAAAGATTAGAGAATACGAGAAATTGAAATTAACCTTTAGAAATGCACCACATCATCTATATCCACTTATAGAGAGCAAAGAATGTCCTGCATCGTCACTTAAGCTATTTGGATATCCTCTGATTGTTAGAAACATAATGATGGCTCAAAAGTTTATGAGTGTTGATACAATTTGTTTGCCTGATGAATTTTCGGATGCTTCGAGATTAGTTCAAGATTATTTTCCAACGATTAATCTGAATGAATTTTGTGATGATAGCCGTGGATTTGAAAAATATGCCACCACTATCAGTGCACCTGCTCCTCTTAATTATCATCTTGCTACACAGGTTCAAGGCCAACATAGCAATTTTGAAATACCTATAAACTCACTAATCCACAATTCTTCTTATTCTTGTTTGTCTCATGCTAATCACAATAACGATAGTGCTAATCACAATAATGATAGTAACAACGATCTTGTTGTTGACGTTCTTACTTATCCCTGGGACTTGCTGAAAGCAGTTCAGGATGTTTTACACAATGAAATAACACATACTGTAATATCCCCAATGGCAACAGTAGCCAAATCAAGCATTATTAATGGACCATGCATAATAGAAGATGACGTCATAATAGATGATTTTTGCAAAATCGTAGGTCCTGTCTATATTGGAAGTGGCAGTTTCATTGGTATGAGTTCCCTTATAAGAAAATCTATGATGGGTATCAATACAAGAATTGGATTTAATTGTGAAGTTGCAAAGACATATTTTGAAGGTCATGATAGAATTGCGCATCAAAATGTAATACTGGATAGCATAATTGGCAGAAATGTTTGGTTTGGCGGATATTCAGGAACAGCCAATGTTTTACTTGATAGAAAAAACGTAAGATATCAAATTGATGATAATTTGGTAGATACTGGAACCGACCACTTTGGAGCAGTGGTTGGTAATAATTGTACTGTCGGGGCTTCAGTAATTATACTACCAGGTAGACAAGTTCAGCCAAATACTATAATTCAAGCTGGAACTATTGTTGGAAAGAAAATTACCTAATGAAAGAGGTAATTGATGAAATGAGCCATAGTTTGGATAGTCCAAATTATAAGTTAATGTTAAGAAAGATGTTCATTAGTTCACGCGGAAGCATATCTTTACAGATATTATACTCTCCCACTCAAAGTGGCGAGTAGGTCATCACTCTGAAACTTCTCTGGATAAAAAACTGGAATCTTGTCATCCACTAATCGAGTTATTACAATTCCAAATGCAGAAGATCGGGGGATCGGCGGAGGAGCAATCTAGTGGTGTTTGAATTCCACATTCACCTTCGAACTCTGAAATTGAAGGAATTAGAGTCACAGACCTAAACCACACGAAGATAATTCTGATATCTGTCCATTCGCTTGATAATAGGATAAAACGATTTAAAGGAGATCGTAATCTGCGGGGCATTGTCTTGACAATTCTTCAGCTACAATTACATTTGCGAGTGCAAGTGCATAGCGCCGCTGTCTATAATATAATAAAAATGTCATGTCATAAAATCAGGACAGCAACCGCCTCTTGTAGTTCCGCAAAAGTTACCCCAAAGGATGGAAAACAGTGGTCGAAATTATCTCTATCAAATTGTCAAACTCTTCTTCGAGTAGTCTACGTGGTCAAACCACGCAGTTAGCAAGAAATCGACTAAGGTGGTGGTAGCGTAAAGTAAGATCTGCTAAACGTGGAGGGAAGAGTTGAGCATATGATATATCTTTTTCGGTCCTATTATTTTATTTAGTTAAGCTTTCTTCTTCCTTTCTCCCCTTCCCGAATGAGCCTTCTTATTATGGACGCTCAACCTCTCTCTATCATCAAATTCCATAGCGCAGTGCTTACATTTGGCAATAGTTTTGTTACCATTGTCCTTTGCTTTCTCGTTTCTATTGAGGAAGAACATATCCGGTGCTTCTCCTGCGGTACCCATATTCAAAGTTTCATCAAACAGACATTATTCACGTATAAGTGTAGTCCTCAACAATAATTTGAAACATTATTTACAAATCACGCTTAAATTTGTTGAATTTTGAAAATATTTTGAAACATTCTGAAAATGCAGATAAGTCATTAACTCTAAGTTTGAGGAAGCATCCAGTTCTAGTTAGTCTATAATATGCACAAACGTCTAACACTGACATGTACTTATCTTTAGCTGGTGTTGCTTTCATCGTACTGGGACCATATACGAATCTTTTAATATGCTCATCGCGTAACACGTTTTATGGGAGAGCATGGAATCGCAATGTGCTATTTGCGGATCAAAATTTGTAACTAGGCAGTGTTATTTTTGTCAAAGCAAAATCTGTACGTCGTGTATTGTGCCAGAAGACGTCACTGGTAATTATACTACTACAAAATGCATTACCTGCGATCGAAGAAAAATAAATAAAATTAGCTTTGTTTCAGTTCTAAATCGAAATAAGTTTATTTTAGGAATACTGGCTGGCTTCTGGATATATACAGTTTTTCCACTTCCTTTTTTACAACTTTTTGGAATCAAAATTGATCCAACATCATTTCAGCCTATTCTTATTACAACCGCCGTCATGACCATTCCATTCCTATTCATGTTTTTTGCTTGGCAGAAAAGATCGCCAAAAAACAGTCAATCTACAACCAGTCAATAGAAACAAATCATATAAAAGCTTCATCAATCGATCCTTCCGTTGCTTCTTTTCCGAACGGTTTAAGAAGAGGACTGTAACTTGCCGATGATACGATCTTTAACCTCGCACATAAGCTACACCTTCACATAACACCAACAATCTAAATCTAATGATTATATAGTTTTATATGCCTAAATAATGGGAGGATGATATGAAGTTAACACGTGAACACATTTTTATATTGGCCGTAATTGTCGCAACATTAATTATAATTGAAGTGTCGCCATATCTAATACCGCGCTAAAACCTTCTTTAAGAAAACTTCAATGGCATCCATTACTAACGGATTAAATAAAATATTTAAAGCCAGCCTCACAACGAGGATCGACGAACTGAAGAATAGAGACACCGGCCTTCAATGGCTGAGGATATGGGATGTAAAGGAGGAGGTGATTAACTTTTTAAAAAGAATAAAATCTAAGATTCTTTTAAAAATCACGATCTTAGTTGTCATCGAAATTATTCTAATTATTGACAGTTTTGGTGCTCTAGGATCATCGCTAGGAAATTCAATTAATATCGCAGGTAAAAATCGATATCTCACTGCCAATCTCGCAAGCTGAAGGGATCATCTGATGTTTCGAAAACATTGCTATGAATAGCCTGCAGTCGAATACGCTGGTAAATCCACTAAAGAGGGAAGCATTGTAGTTAAGGTAGAAAAGAGAACAACCAAGCAATTATCAGTATAAAAGATACGGGTTCAGGAATAGATCCAGAGATTATGCCTAGACTATTTTCAAAATTTACTACAAATTCGCCTCGAGGCACGGGCTTAGGGTTGTTTATTTCTAAAAGGCATTTGAGAAGCTCACAGGGGCAAGATACGGTAAAGGAGATACATTTAGCTTAAGTGCTGGGTGGTTAATTGTTTTTCCAGCATCCAGTATGTCATTGGTAAGTGTTTGAAGCCTCGTAACAGTTCTTTCCATTATGATAAATCATAATCAGCTTTTACTGTAGTAGATATTATATCAAATGCATCATATACTTTTGAACTCGAATATGTTAAAACAAAAAGAAAACGAGCGTATCAGAGTATAATATTGCAACTCGTTGAGGATTGCACAAAAGAGCC
>DAOM01000233.1 GCA_002501855.1 Candidatus Nitrosopolaris nunavutensis | reverse complement strand
CTATATCTGAACAAGGGGTTTCGGGGAGATGAAGCTCCTATTATCTACTTCCAGATTAAGGAGCGGTGTTTGCGTGTCGAAATTCAGCTTGAGACCTATTGTCCTACTGATATGGGAGCACGTTAATCGGTAACGGAAATTCAACCGATACACTTGCGATGGTATGTCCGGATATTCATTCCTGGGCAAATCGATTGGCATCTTGGTAGTAATCTAAGATAAGATCATTATTCTGCGCACTCCTTGTAATTGTGACTCGGAGCCTTCAGGATGTGGTAGATTCCTGTTCTCTGATCTTTCTCTTACTCTCGGCGTGGTTGTTTTCTGATTGATTAATTCTATACGGATGGCCGATGTCTTTGTCGCCCCAATAATATTCCCTATCCAGCGTTTCATTTTTTCCAAACATGACATAAGCAAGGAATGATCCTTTAAAATCGCCTCTTGTTGTATTATTTGATTACTATCCTCCAATTAATTTGATTCATCACGTACGTGAAGGACTCAATTAGCATCCATTCCTTACAGTACACGCGCGTAAATCACCTACGTCGAGACATCTGAAAGAATAGCGAGTACCCTGATGACTGATGGTACCATAACGGAGTGAGAATTGGCCGTAGCAATAAGTTAGCCGTTACAATAAATCGTGTGTATTTGCTCGCGATTATGCCTGATTTATCAGCCGGGTGGAAATCCTACTAACTACTTAAATGGAATAGACTTTGCTAAATTGCTGTGTTAGAAAATCTAAATAGTTTCTTGGAAGAAAACAAAAGGGATATTTTCTCCTTTATTGAAAACAGTCGCAGACCGATCAGTCTAGACTATGACAACAATATATTTGAGAAACTTCTTAGGCACTTGGTTACAGGTTTTCCAGTTTGTCATTGCAGTCCACAACAACAGACTCACGCAGAATTTGACAAAGTGCACTACGAATTGACAGTCGCAACTCTTGAAATATTTTGGTGCGGCTGTCTTACTCAAATGAAAGAGAACAGACAAGCGTATTATTCTGGCACTACTGACATTTTCAGACAAATACTTATTGACACGTTCGATGCAGGTAAAAGATATGCGCCTATGGAAGAGAGACGTCGTCAAAATGAACAAACAAGAACTCCGAATTCTGAATGACAAAATCTTAACAGGCATAGTTCGTTCATCCATCGGACCATGACAACTAAATTGACATTACGGGAACTTCGAATAACTTTTATTTCAGTACTTCAGAATTGCTCTAGCCTCAACTATATAATACCAGAACTGTGTAACGGTATAACTGTTTGACTGAATCAAATGATGAAAAAATAACTACAACCACAATGATAACTAAAACTGCAAAAACGGACTATCCTATAAATGAGCTCATGGCAAAAAGGTGGAGTGCAAGAGCATTCTACCAGACCTGTAGAAAAATCAAAGCTATTGTCAATTTTGGAAGCGGCTAGGTGGGCTCCATCTTCATGCAATGAGCAAGCATGGCGTTATATTGTATTTACAAATGAAAATCCTGAAAAACTAAAGAAAGCACAATCGGTTTTAAAGGACATATATGAATATGCAAGAGAGCGCCAATCCTAATCTGTGCAATAGCAAAGAAAACTTACTCTGAAAACGAAAAATACAATAGGCTTCATTTTCATGATTTGGGAGCAGCTAATGAGAATATGTTTCTTGAGACATTCAAGCAAGGCCTAATTATGCATGAAATGGGTGGCTTTGATGTACAGAAAGCCAAGGACGTTTTCAGTATACCTGAGGAATTTGAAATAGGCATTATGATAGCTATAGGTTATCAGGACACACATGATATATTACCTGAAAGTTTAACGAACAAAGCATTTATGCCAAGACAAAGAAAATCATTATCAGAAATTGCATTTCTAGAAGAGTTGAATAACAGTTTATTGTTATAACCTATCTGACCTCTTCTAATATCTGACATCTTCTACTTCTTCTAATACTAATTACAATTTTGAGACATGCGTCTATGTTGTACCCTTATTGTCTTGTTTTATAGCAAGGAGAGCTGCATTAGGACAGGGAGAGGGTCTTACAAGTTATATACCGTAATCATACTATAAATGATAAAAGAGAATCTTCTTCACAATTAGTGCGTTAACTCTCTAAGTAGAGGGTCGGATCTTATACATATATTACATAGACCATTATAGAATTTATCATGTGAATTGACGCTATGAAATAACATTCCGCATCGCTCACATTGATTTAAGTAATAGTTTGTTGTGACGTATCCGAAGTAACATATTCAATATGATTATAGTAACATGCGCGTGCTGTTTTTTAGAAAAGTGTCATGTATGCATTTGTAACATGTCTAATTCTTCTAATGAATATATTGTAAAGTTATCTTTTTTATAAATTCGAAACCAACATACTAGGAAAAGGGGTGAACTAACCATAGAGAATTGGGAAAGGCCTTTTACATGCCTTTCAACAAATCAATTTGCAGAGAATGTCCTAATCGTAATTGTCTTGGTACTGCTTTTATATGTATGTGATTATGAAGGTTGTTTTCAATCTTGTGGAAGGTATAGAAAATGAGTAATTACAAACAAGCAATAATAGTCAGAAAAGACTTAGGTATGGGTACAGGAAAGATTGCAGGACAAGTTGCTCACGCTGCGGTTCAGGCTGCTCATAAAATCAGAATATATAACTATGAATGGTATAATTCGTGGCTGTATGATGACGATCCACCACAGACTAAGATTGTGTTGAAAGTAAATAGTTCCTCAGAACTGATTGAGTTGACTCATGAAATACCACTAAATTACTTGGCGTTCATACATGATGCGGGAAAAACACAGATAGAACCGAATACCCTAACTTGCATAGGGATTGGTCCATTGCCAAACGACGTTATAGACCCTATCATAAAGGATTTGAAACTATTGTAGTGTGTTATTTGATAGCATATAAGATTTGATGATTTGTCTGTGGCTGATGTACGTAGCCTCTCATTAAATTATATATCAATTATAGATCGACATTGCAGTATTTTTGGTTGAGTCTATGATATAAGCATGAAATAGAATTAGGAGACGACAAGATCGCGCCCAAAAGTAAATTCTTACTCCTTAATTGCGGATTCTCTATTATCAGCAGGTTGTAATTCTATTTTGAATAAAATTCGACATGTTATTGATTGAAATTTTTTGAATTATCACTCAATCAGACTAACCCATGAATTTCCTAGAGAAAATATTAAGGAGTATGATATAGACAAAGTAGGAAAACAAAATAAATACAATGAAATGTAATCCATCGATAATATACATACAGTCTGTGCTACCAATGTTGACGTCCCTCCACGTGGAGGCCTCACACGCCAACGAAGCGCTCATGTATTCCAGATGTGAGGCTTCCAAATAGTGCGGTATTTGTAGCAGTCCCAAGATTCCTGTTACCGTTAATTTGTCTCACCTTGACTTCTAAGGCTACATAATAAGGAAGGCCCTCGCCTTAACGTATAGATGAACGCGACGACATCATTTCTTTCGCTCGCTAATAGGTGAAATAGCCGAATTCTAGGATCCTGCATATCGTAGGCCCATCGCGCGTGTGAGAAATTGGAATTGATTGGCAGACTCTATCGCGTTCATGTTTACTTGACCGCCACATCCCGACGGTTGTGTAAGCAGATTAAGGCCGAATATGACTCTCGATAATGGTACTCCATGATGTAGAGCCTCCAATCCCAATGACAATGCACTTTTAATACATCCCATTGCTATCTGTCCTGCAGATGTTAAAGTACCATTTTGGCTCACAAGATTATCACATGACTGAAATAGTATGTTCATTTGGCTTATGTTGTTGCATAGTATGCTCCAGTCAATTCCGGAAGGCGTAGTCACATTTCCTAATGTGCTATTCTGGGCGAACGTGTCCGGAACGAAAGAAGTGACTGCAAGAGCAATGATTGTAGCAAAAAAACGGTTCTCATTTTTCAATTATAGGCTGTATTCAATTGCCTGTATAGATATATACGTTTTATGACGGATTCAATATTCCCGCTGCCATGTGTAAACGGCATACGTTTTTTCCAGAAAGAAGATTAGTCGACTGGTTTCAAATTGTTCCCGACAAAAACACTCAAATCTAGTCTGCGGCCGGAAAAGATTTCTAAATTGCTGTTTTTCCTATCGTACGTCTTGTTTAATTTCAGGTGCTCTTTTACTTCTTTCTTTTGATATTATTATTGCTGTTATTATGATGAAAGCAATTTCAAATAGCTCTGTCACGATACTCAGAGAATTTATTGGTAATGCTATTCCGTTTGTAATCGGATTTGGAACCCGTGTGATAACCCAAATGATGATCAACACTATCGTTCCTCCAAGACCAGAGTAATACCATGGTCTTCCCCAACGTCTTATCATGGGAATTACCCAAAATAATTGAAGTACGCCCGATAATAGAAAGAATATTCCAAAATCGTTTATACCCCTGTCCAATCCGTTGAAGAACAACCGTAAGTGCAGTATTCCAGCTATGCCAGTTGTAATTGCTGCCGCATAATAGTAATAAAGCCTTGAGTGTACGTTTGCTTGCTTCATTTTGATGTAATCCTCTGATTAATCAATCTTGACACAAGAGTGTATGTTTAGGTGGTGGCAATGTCGATATGAACATAATGCATGGAAGATTTTGTCCTGTCGGGTCAACACAGGTAGGTAACGTTTGTGTTGCCGCATAACTCCTTGTCGCTGCCGAACCACTAATCATGAATATCACTAAAGCGAGAATTAGGCTGATTGAAAACCGTTTGTCTATTCTGGCCGATTTGTTTGCATTACCTTCCTCAATTTTCATCTGTCAGATCTAAACACCATGATCGTGCTATTTAAGGTGGTATTACTAGTCTCTATGAG
>DAOM01000040.1 GCA_002501855.1 Candidatus Nitrosopolaris nunavutensis | reverse complement strand
TTCAGATGTGTATAAGAGACAGTACATAGATAGGTGAGCTATAGGGATGTGTGGAAGAGGACTTCTGAGATTAGAATCAGGGCCATCGATCATATGGTTGTAGGGAAAGCGTGAACAAGATGGATTAGGTTGAAATCAAAAAAGGCATATGCATATCAAGCAGGAGAAAAGAGTGCGACATTGAACCACTTTTTTTCATCGACAAAATTTCTCTTTAGTATAAATTGGCTGGCCTCTGCCATTTGTTTTATTTCCTCTTCAGAATACTTGTACGAATTTTCAGTGTGGATCGTCTCATTTTTATCAAAGCTAAAGGTCTGACCCAAGCTGCCTACATATACCTGCTGATCTTTGGTCGATACTAGATGCATTTCGACCCTTTTGTAGCAAGAATTGTAAAAAGCATGGTGAACGAAGCTATCGAGATTAAACTCTCCTCTTAATTCTCTATTTATGCGAGTCAATAGATTTAGGTTAAACCTCGCTGTTATACCCTCCTTGTCATTATAAGCTGCCTCCAAAACGTTTTTGTTCTTATGAAGATCGATACCAAGTAAGAGATCATCACTCTTCTCCATTTTACTTCTTAAATTTCTGAGGAAAGCTACAGATTCTTTTGGTTCAAAATTCCCGATGCTAGATCCTAGGAAAATTATCAATTTTTTGTCAGGGATTTGGCGATCGGCGGCAATCAAACTATTTGCTTTATCAATGCCATCAATATAATCTGAAGAAATTCCTATCGTTCGAAGACTAGAAAAGTCGGCAGAAAGGTTATATATTGTTTCACGCAACATCGCCTGGGAAACGTCCACAGGAAAATAATATAGACTCTGCTGTCTCAAGAGAACCTTCTGCAAAAGGATTCTCGTTTTGCTGGAACTGCCGCTTCCGAGTTCAATAATACTTATCTTTTTCTTGCCATGCATCCAGACCATTTCTGTAGAATGTTGTCTTAATATCGCTGCCTCCGTCCGCCACGGGTAATACTCTGGTTGACGACAAATTGCTTCAAAGAGCTGCGATCCCGCACTATCATAAAGATACTTTGGATTAACCCGCTTCTGGTCCCTGGCTCCTAGTCCTTCTTTAATGTTTCGAACAAAGCCTTCATCTAGCTGTGGTTCACTTGTATTATACATCAGGATTCATCTGGCACCTGTCACGACGACTCCAGGAATGTCTGTGAAATAAACCATGCGATAGCTAATACAGCCTGTCAAAGTATTTAATAATAATCTATCCTTCTTCCGATTCGCCCAAGATCCCTGTACCAGTGCCTATTCCTATTCCGCAATAAGACATCGCTAAGGATGATCTTTAGTAATAATTTGGCTTTGTCTGCGTAGGCTGATAAAATTAGTATACCTGACAATTACTGGACGTCCCAAATTAGCTCAAATTTAGTATGCACGGGATTTTTATAATCCTTGAGGAGACCTATGGTACCAAGTTGTGCCAGGATATGAATCCTATATAGTAAGATTATTGACTCATTGTCCAAGTACTTGTGTATTATGCGGAAGCTTTTTCTTGTACATGCCAACTAAGAGATTTCGTTCTAGATGGTGAGTACTGACGATGAACTAGTCGTGCAACTAAGATGCTCGAGATGGGTAAATTATTGAGAGGAAAGAGACAGAGAGAACATGATAGAACGCTTTCCATAAACATCGCAGGTATGGAGCTGCGTAATCCCACTATGCTTGCTTCTGGTTTTTTAGGTATTTCTCAAGCTATTTTCAACAGGCTTTACAACGCAGATGTTGGAGCGATAGTGAGCAAATCAATTAGCTGCGAGCCCATAGAGGGTTATAGAAATCCTACTGCAGTATGTTTGGAAGGCGGGAGTTATCTGAATGCTGTGGGTCTTGCAAACCCTGGAGCAGATGCATTTTCGAGTGAAATCGCCTCCAACCCATATGTTCCGATAATAGTCAGTTTGGTTGGTTCATCTCATGACGATTTTCCAAAAATAATAAACAAATTCGATGACCTAAATATTCTTGGATACGAAATTAATCTATCATGTCCTCATGTAGCCAAAATGGGCATGGAGGTAGGAGATGATCCAGATATGGTGACCAAGGTTGTAAAGACTGTAAAGTCTCATACACTCAAGCCGGTTGTCGTTAAAGTTGGCATTGGAAACGTAGACCTACTCGATATTGCAAGGGCTGCAAACGATGCAGGAGCTAATGCGATTACAGCAATTAATACAATTCGTGCCATGACTATCAACATTGAAAGTGGAATCCCGGTCCTGAGTAATAAAATTGGCGGCCTGTCGGGCAAATCAGTGAAACCCATTGCCATTAGATGTGTTTATGAAATTTCTAAAAATGTCGCGGTACCGGTGATTGGTTGTGGTGGAATATTCAGCTGGGAAGATGCTGTCGAGTTCATGCTCGCAGGGGCATCAGCGATACAGCTTGGTAGTGTGATTGGTTTCGAAGGATTTGGGGCATTCCAGAAAATCTGTTTGGGTCTTAAAAGATACTTAGAAAGGAAGGGAATGAAGAACCTCACGGAGTTAGTAGGACTTGCCCATAAATATTAACATTATAAGAAGCGTGTTTATTGAACGGGTGCTTAATGAAACAGATAGTGTCAAGACAATCCTCTTTAAGGATAGAGTCTCTTCCAAGGCTGAACCCGGCCAGTTCCTTATGGTCTGGATTCCGGGGGTCGAAGAGCTACCGATGAGCGTCATGGTTGCTGACGAGGTAGATAGCGCCGCGATCACAATACGCAGAAAGGGAATTGGGTCGACGGCGCTGTTCAATAAACGAATTGGTGAGATGCTTGGGATTCGTGGTCCTTATGGCAACAATTTCAAGATTGCCCCGAATGCAAGAACGGTGCTATTGGTTGGTGGAGGAACAGGACTTGTACCTTTAATTAGACTAGCCGCAAAACTGAACGAAATGAGAATTTGTTGCAGACTGATAATTGGGGCAAATTCAAAAAGAGAAGTTTTTTTTGAAAATACAGCCGATGCCGTTCTGAGTGATACTAAACACAAGATAATAGTCAGTACGGAAAACGGTGATTATGGATTTAAAGGAACTGCGACTGATGCTATGACTCAAGTTCTTAAAGAGGAAACGTTCGATAGTGTATATACCTGTGGTCCGGAATTGATGATGAAAAAGGTTTTAGCTATTGCTTCTGCGTATTCCCTACCTATTCAAGCCAGTCTTGAACGACATATGAAATGTGGAATAGGGATTTGTGCTAGTTGTTGTATTGAAGATAAACTCGTTTGTAAAGATGGTCCTGTATTCTGTGAAAAGCAGTTATCTAAAATGAATGAATTCGGCATGTATTACAGGGACAAAACTGGACGAAAAATTGTATACTGAAGTACCCGTATCTATCTTTTTATTGTTTCATAGTTATTATTCTCCTGACGCCTACTGCAGAGTTTCGCGGACAACCACAGATCTGTTGGTGACCACCTGATTGATAAGGCCGGTTCCGTCCTAATGCTGAAGGATCAGGGAGTGGCATGCAGAGATAAATTACCTTTGCAACGATTGTGGTCAAACTTAATCTTGCACTCTTGGAGCAAGATAGAAGTGAATTCTCCCTACGTTAGCCATTCTAAATTCCAACCTCAGTGGCATTTTGCTTGAATATTCCGCTGCAATTGATCCTCCTGCTCCACTTACGGCTTTTGTGATTTTCGTCAAATAATCGAGGCTGTATGTTGCTTTGCTATTTTCTTTCACCTCTAGCTCTTCTAAACCCGCGCTTTCGGATTCCAAAATTATGTCCGCTTCACCTGAATCTCCCTTACCTGAGAATTCTACCCGCTTGGATTCCGATTCTATCGAAATGTATTCAGACACCACCTGCACGTCCGATAGAACTTTATCAAATGCAACCGCATTTAACACCAGCTTGGAATTGAAATTCAACTTTGGTAATGGAGTCGAACTCGCGGAACTCTCGATGAGCCTTATTTTATATTCTCTTTTATAGCCATTATACATTTTAATATGCAACATGCTGTCTTCTCCCATACTTACCTCTATTGCGTCCCTCTTATCAGCTCGCTTGATCAATTTTGATAGTTCGTCGACCCTCACACCAAACTTTACTGAATCATCACATTCGTATCCCTCAAAGGTGGAATTAGGCCAATGAATATCTATAAGGGCCACGTGAGACGGGTCCATCCCTCTGAATGAAATTCCCTCCACTGTAGCTTCAAAGGTTGCTTCGTCAACTAAAGTAGAGATAGCAGATACAATAACCTTCCATTCGTCTGGCGATCTTGTCTTAGCTACGAATACCAAACCAATTCTATCTTGTGGCTCTCATCTTCGGATTTTAAACATTGCTGTGCTAAAAACAGGCAATCAAGTCATGCGGGAACCTGCCACGCGGACGACGAGCGTTTTGAGAGGGCAAAAACATACAAGCACAAAAATGACAAAAGATACAATTAACCATAATTTCTCCAAGTATGGCTGCATTTTGTACAGCGATAAAATTGAGTGGTGGGTTCGTCAGCAGACCTTGTCTGAAGCATCCACCAAAATGCCATATCATTTCCACATCTTGGACAATCAATCGTTGTTGCCGGCAATGCATCCAATCCCTTCTCGGCCTCCATGATTTTGAGAGAGCTTTGGGAGGAACTATCTGCATTCCGTATCGAATTCCCTTTTACTTGCGTTTTTTCGTCTTCTCTCTCCACAATAAGACCACATTTTGGACACGAGAGGATGCCTTCTTCAATCTTCGGTTTCATGCGTCTTTCACATTTAGGACAAAACTTCACGAGGTTACACCTAAGCTGAATATTTCTTTAAGGCATCCTTTATTAAGCTATTAAGCAATTTAATGTTCTCAGAAGCAGACATGCAGGCATCTTGAAACGCTTCCATAGACACATTCTTCTTGGTTACGACTCTAATGAGGTAATCCTTGATTAGAGGATGCTTCAGAACTACACCAGCAAATTCAACATTCTTCTCTTTAAGAAGTTCATGCTGTACGATGTACATCACTGAAATGTCTTCGTCCTGGAGTTTTAATTCGATTTCACGATCTTTTATATCGACAATTTCTGCAAGCATCAGTCAGACAACTACTTATTGAGGATATAAATGATACCATGAAGGCATCATTTTGAGAGACAGACAGAGTAGCATTACAAATGTCATCCTGAACAAAACTCACCATGAAAATAAAACGAAAAAAGGCGAGCCGGTCACTTTGGATTTGAGTTTTAAGATTGACGGAAATATCCGAGAAGTTTTTAATCCGAAGATGTGGGAGACAGCGTACGATAAGCATGATAACGTATTCAGGATGTCTATATCCGTAGCGCTGAAAGTAAAAAGTAGGAAGATCTTCCTAACCAAGATTACAAGAAAGGCACCGATGTTCTGGACACGTAGCCCAAAGATCCCATTTCGAATATGGGTATCGATTATTAGAGATGATACTCCGTTTTATCCCGTCACAATCGAGGAGGCAAAATCATTATTATTTGATGTCAATAAAATATTCAAGATAGAGACGAATAATCTTAATCATGGGAACCACACAACCTACGCCGATATCAAAGTTTCTTGGGGGAGGCATTACTTTACCGAACCCGAAGAAATCTCAATTGTTTCGAACACGATAGATTTGCATATCGAAGACTAACTTATTCCGTCTATAAAGATGATTACTCTGCCATAAAAGACGTCCCGTCAATTTCAGAGATGTGTTATAGTAGATAGCATTATAAGACTGGCTGGGATATTGCACGATGTCTTCGTGAATTAGACACGATGTTTTCGCTAGAACTTTATGCTTCTGCGCCCTAGCTACCCATTATATTGGTATAATCTCGAGCAAGAGCTTGTGAGGAGAGCATCTGTTAGATAAATGAGAAGATGTACAAAAGTTCATTAATAGATAGGATTTCCTAAATGACATTTACATCATGAGGATGGCTCTCGGTGTAACCAGCTGGTGTAATTTTGATAAACTCAGCGTTACTTTGCATTTCAGAGATCGTTTTTGCGCCGCAATAACTTAGCCCGGATTTTATCCCTCCTACAGCTTGCCTAATAATCTCAACTACGCTCCCCTTGTATGGAACCATCGCTTCAACGCCTGTCTCTTATACACATCT
>DAOM01000261.1 GCA_002501855.1 Candidatus Nitrosopolaris nunavutensis | reverse complement strand
TGCTAATGCCGTGTTCATGGGTCAGATGTTATGGGCCAATTACAACCCTCAAAACGATAATCCTGTGTTCAACTATATAGCACAATTTGACCCTGGTAGACCTCAAACCCCTACAGGCGGATTGCTCTATTACACTACCTCGCCACAGAGCTTGGATACTGCAGCGCAAGACCCAGTCAGGGCAGTAGTCTATATTCTGTTTTTGACTACGATCATAACGATTTTCGGGAGACTCTGGGTTGAACTCGGCGGCTTGTCTGCCAAGTCTGCCGCAAAGAATTTGCTTGACGCAGATGTTCAAGTGCCTGGTTTCAGAAGAGCAGAAGGATCAGTTCAGATATTGCTACACAAGTACATCCCCTCAGTGACCATTCTGGGATCTATAATAATAGGACTCTTAGCATCAGCATCTAATGTACTTAATGTTTTTGGCTCTGGAATAGGGATTCTCTTGATGGTGGATATTCTAGTAAATTACTACAACTTATTGATTAAAGAACAAGTTGATGTCCATATGCCTAAATTGGCGGCTCTACTTGGTAGAAAGTAATACGAAAAGGGTCATAATAGTGGGGATACCGGGCGTGGGAAAGACTACTGTAATCTCTAGAGCATCTGAATTCCTAAGACAGAAGGGGCATAATACTACCGTCGTAGTATTCGGGAGTCTTATGTTTGAGGAATCTAAGGAAATGAAGTTGAGGAACAGAGATGAAATGAGAAAGCTTTCGGTGGAAGAGCAACGTCGACTCCAGGACAAAGTAGCAAACAGAATTGCCACAATCAAAGGAGACTTTGTGATTATTGACACACATCTGCTAATAAATACCGACGAAGGGTACTATCCTGGAATTCCGATGCATTTGCTTGAAACTATAAAGCCTACTAATCTCGTTATGATTGCGGCTGACCCACAAGAGATATTGAATAGAAGGAAAAAAGATGAAAGTCGAAAAAGGGATATTCGTCCAGAAATAGATGTTCAAAACGAACTAGATATTTCTAGGGTAATGATTGCGTGCTGCTCGGTGGTATCGGGTTGTCCATTTCTTACAATTATGAATAATAACAATGAGATTGATAAGGCGGCTCTCACTCTAGCAAATGTTGTGTTGGGAGATACTGGCACGATATGAATATTCTTGAACCTTTAATGATGCAAATGCCAGGGTTGACTCCGCATTATACTAAACATCCCATCTTCCCAGACATGCTCACGGCTATGATCGTAGCTTCCCTAATATCGATTGGGCTGAATATTGCGATAGCGATGCTGCGCAAGAAAACGACTGATTTTGAAAAAATGAATAAGGTGATGAAAGAGACAAACGATTGGCGTAAGCAATACACAGCCGCAATAAAAAAACAAGATAGGGCACTAATTGAAGAGCTAAAAAAGAAGCAGGCATATGTGAACAAAATGAGTATGGAAATGCAGCAGCAGCAGATGCGTCCAATGCTACTCTATATGGTGCCATCATTTATGCTATGGATTTTCGTATTTCCGACGATCTTTGGTGCGACAACAGCACTTTCCCCTATTCAAGTTCCTTGGATTATGTGTAGTAGCGCACAAGTGCAAGCAGATAGTCAGGTTGACAAAAGTGGCATGCATAAGGGCCCATGCCTTGTTCCCGGCGAGGTTTTCCTGTGGGGCTGGTTTCTTATCACCTCGTTTGCGTTTAGTGGTATGATATCAAAAGTTACCAAAACAACCATGCCTAGTTTGACTGGGAATTGATCTACGATAGCTTACAAAAAGAGTATAGTTATATCTGGCTGGCCAGCTGTAGGCAAAACTACTGTGGCATGCGAGCTCGCAAAGGAATTTGGCCTAAAAATATTTAACGGTGGAGATATTTTGAAAAAACTTGCAGGTGAGAAAGGTTATCTGATTTCGGGTAAAGATTGGTGGGATGGGGAAGAGGCAAAAAAATTCATGGCCGAAAGACGGACTAACCCATTTTTTGATAAGGAAGTGGATCAGAAATTAATGGAGATAGCTGAAATAGGAAATGCCGTGATTACTAGCTATACTCTTCCGTGGCTTACTGAAAATCCTATTAAATTTTGGTTGAGGGGTTCGCAGAATAACAGGGCAAAAAGGATGGCCAACAGAGATAATATAAATTTCCTAGATGCAAAAAAGATAGTACGGCTGAGGGATGATGACAACAAAAAAATCTATCGTAAACTCTATAACATCAAATTCGGGGATGACCTAACTGTTTTTGATTTCAGTCTCAACACTGATTTACTGAATCTAATATCGTTAATTGACATATCAAAAAATATGATAGGCCACGTTTTGACTAAGTGAGGTGAGGGTAAGTCTCTAACTTTGTTATGCCGCAGCTACAAAATCTCATGAAGGTAGATGATGATGTCACAGACGAAGCGTACGGTCATTACCCTGACCGTAGACCTGTCAGTTCGTTACTCGATTATGGACTAATACTTATTGATAAGCCTGCTGGACCTTCTAGTCATGAAATTGTGGCATGGATAAAAAAAATCTTATGCATCCAAAGTGCAGGACATAGCGGGACTTTGGACCCTGGCGCAACAGGACTACTGCCTGTAGGGCTAGGCGAAGGTACCAAAGCTCTATCAGTACTTCTTTTGGGCCCGAAGGAATACTATACGTTGGCACGTATGCATTCACACATCTCGGAGGATAGGTTGCAATCGTTGATCGTAAAATTTACCGGCGATATTTTTCAGAGGCCTCCGCAGCGGTCCTCGGTAAAGAGGGCGACGCGTATACGGACTATCTATGAATTTCAGAAATTAGAACAATATGACCGCCTTGTATTGCTCCGTATATTGTGTCAAGCTGGTACTTATATTAGAAAATTAATTTATGACGTAGGAGAAGTCCTGGGGCCGGGAGCGACCATGATAGAACTGCGAAGAACTATAGTGAGCAACCTTACAGAAAGAAATTATGAGTTTACGAAGCTGCATGACCTTGCAGACGGCTTTCAAATATACAAAGAAAAAAATGACGATAAAAAGCTCCGACGATTGATAAGACCCATTGAACTGTGCCTAGAAGGCTTGCGGGGGGTCGTGGTTCGTGATACTGCAGTTGATGCGTTGTGTCACGGCGCCCAGCTAGCAGTCCCTGGAATCGTCGCAGTTGCAAGGGATCTCGCTCCTAACCAGCTTGTGGGTCTCTATACCATGAAAGGAGAAGTTATTGGACTAGCGGAGTCGTTAATGTCGATACACGACATTCAAGAAAATGATAAAGGAATTGCGTTCCGGCTCAAAAGGATAATTCTAAAACCTAACACCTATCCAAGAGCTTGGCGCGTGAATAATAAAGATCGTCTTAAAGGAATGTCTACCTAAAGAAGGTCGGAGTGATTCATCTTGGCTGGTGAAAGTTTCAAAATTAAAACCGAAGAAATGTGATTGGTGGTTCTCAGTTTCTAATGTTCTACACCCAAAGTATTACCTCATACATTAATTGTCTTCTAACATTATACCCCAAGAAAATTGTGCATATTCGTTTCGAACATAAGTTCAAATAAAAAGGATATGATCTGGTTTCTTATCTCTTATATCCGATAGGATTCTATTAAATCTCACAAACTATGAATCGTGAGGATCTGAAAGTGATATGGTTTTGCCGCGAATGCGGAACTAGCTTTGTTTTTAGGTCTGATGTGGAAGATCACGAGAAGAATCTAGGCCACTCAAAGATTTCAAAATACGATTTATCGTCCTATGTGGATATGGGTGTCGATATCGGAATGGAGCGAATTTAGAGATCTTGACTTTATATCCTTGAATGGTTAATATATTTCATTTTATTACCGAGGGATATTATGCCGGGGTTGCCTAGCCTGGTAGGGCGCAAGCCTGGAAACTCTACAGCAAGCTTGTGATCCGGAAGGGTCTCGAGGGTTCGAATCCCTCTCCCGGCGCTTCAATACCATGTGAGAATAGATAAACATCGCGAAGCCACAAAGTGGGGAATGTTTACTGGTCAAAAGGTGAAACGGTTTATGAAAGAGCTCATTCATCGACCCTAGGGGCACGAGACTAGATCTCTTCATCTATTTCCTCAAAAGCCAGTGCCTTGGATATTTCGTGCAGTCGCATTGAGACAATTCTTTGATATTCCTTTTTATTTATAATGCCCTTCTCATCGAGTATCTCCACGAGAGTACTTATTTGAATCCTGGACTCTTCATCCCATTTTAGGTCTTTTCCAGTAATTTTTCTTGTGGTGCGTGGGTTTTCAACGTCATCCGCGCCGGAATTGTGGCGTCTCTGATTCATATGGGAAGAAGGAAGTCATCCAATCTTAAATATTTACATAGGCATGCAAGCACGTTGGGTCAGCACAAGCGTAGGGTACTCACAATTTCTAAGATTCTATACGTTTTCCTGTCGCTCGAGCGAGGTAGCCTGGGTATGTGAAGTTGAGCTAAATAATATTGGAAGGTTCACTGCATCATCCCCAAAAATAGGAACTGAAAGTTCCAGGGTCGAGCCCCACTCGTACTCCCTAAGTTTAAATAGTGTAATCATCTTTCGCCCTATCTAACCGATGTCGTTACGGGAAAGGGATTATGACATCATCGTAGCAGGCGGAGGCCTTGCCGGCATGATAGTTGCATCATCTGCCGCACATTATTCAAATGAATTGCTTCGAATCCTTGTCGTTGACAGAAACCCCTTGTCTGTTATGGGTAAAAAAACTATGACGGGATGGATTTGTGGTGATGCCGTAGGTAAAAAAAGCGTGGAGTATATGTCAAAGCGAATCGGCATAAATTGGGAGTACCCGGAAATTGAACATCCTGTGAAGGGTGTAATTGCATATTCGCCTAATCACAAGACATCTGTTTCTTTCGACGGGGAAGGTTACATGCTTAACAGGAAGTTGCTGCCGCAAAAGCAATTGAAAGACGCAATTGAACGAGGAATTCAAGTGCGTGATCGTGTTGCGCTGCGTTCCCTGATAATTGAAAACAATACTGTTACCGGAGTCGAAGGGGAGGATCTTATAAACAAATCTGTCTTCAGAAAGTCTGCAAAGATAGTAATCGACTGTACTGGCGTGACATCGGTCTTAAGGACTAACCTTCGAATCAAGTCGTTTATTCAGACCAGAATTGATAGAGATGATTTAGAAGCTACAGGAAGATATATTTACGACTTTGACACTGCCAGGAAAGACGACACATTTTTTCACCCAGACTATTGCATTATACACTTGGATCAAAAACTTGCACCTGGCGGATACGGTTGGGTATTCCCTAAAGGAGAAAATAAGGTCAATATAGGTGTTGGTGTGCAGCAAAGAGCGTTTGACTTGCGGAACAAGGAAATGGGGCTCCGTAGAGACTTGAAAATGCTGATAGACGAGTACGTGCACATCAATCCTGTTATCGGCAATCCCAGAGTTGCTAACAGCGAAATGGATGATGGAAATGGCTGGGGCACATGGTCAGTTTCGGTAAGAAGACAAAACGACTGTATGGTTGCAAATGGCTATATGGTTGTAGGAGATGCAGCCTGGATGCCCAAACCGCTGGATGCTGGAGGAATCGGTCCGGCAATTATTGCAGCTACGATAGCTGGAAGGGATGCCGTGGAAGCGATCGAAGCAAATGACACTACCGAGAAAGAGTTGTGGAAATACAATAAAGATTACGTCAATGACTACGGCTACAAAACAGCAGGGCTAGAAGTGTTTCGACGAATGCTGCAAGGATTGACTAACGACCAGATCGATTATGGTATGAAACATTTCTTATCAAAAATGGACGTGGACAAGATAACAGATGGTGAACATCCTGAATTCGGCACCGTAAATAAAGTGGGCATGTTCATCAGAGGTGCACTAAATAAAAAACTCGCAGAGAATCTGAAGTGCACAGCATCCACGAACGAAAGGCTCATGCAACATTATCGTAACTACCCTGCTGATCCTGAACACTTTTTGGACTGGCAAAAGATCTTGCACGAGACTTTGAACGACGCGTTTGTTAAATTGTCATGACAAATTTGGGCTCGGCTTCAAAAGTTTGACGTAGTCGACGTAGATCTATTTAGCCACATAGTTATGTTAACATCTAAACGTGATCTTTCAGTTTTTTTTCTAGTATCGCCAGAGCGTTTATCATTAACTGTCTCCTAGAATCTTCGGTAACAGCAGCCCTAACGTCTTCGTTTATCATTTTTGAGATATCTAATTTTCTTCTGAGCCCGGGGATAAGATTATCATAAGCGCCTAAAACATATACTGCGTTATACAATTCTTGCATTAGACCGAACAGTCTTATTACGTCTGTCGTTTGGGAGGTACGCATCCGATCATATACTAGACGCTTTATTTCTCCTATCGTATCCAAGATACCTGTTATATATGAGGGGCCAGATACGTTAAGATCCTCTCGAAGCGGCAGTGGTGAACCCTCGCAGATTGATTTTAGCATGGATGCCTCCACGAATTCCTGTTCTGCATCCATCATGTATTTTTGAAGATCGGTCTTGGCGTATGGCCTAAATTCATTCAGCAGCAGCCGTGCTTCTTCAATTTTTTTTTCTCCCTCTTTTATTTCATTACGATGCAAATCGACTATCGATTTTCCACATAGAATTACCACCTTACGAGTTCCAGTAATCAGCTTTTCTCTTCTCTCTTCAATGCTTTTCAATTGCTCGTGTAAATCGTCTAACGAAGCTTGAAGGTTCGTGATCATCATGAGACAATAATAACGAGTAAGTCAATAAAGGCTTTATTGTCCAGGTTAAAGAAGTTGGAGCTTTTGACCGGTTAACGGTAGGCAAAGCAATTAGTCTTTAAAAAATGGAGACTCGGATTTTATTTTAGTTGTTGGCTCGCCCAGCTCTTCATGCTGACATCCACTCTCAAATAAAGGGCATTCGATACTGAGGTAGTGTCAACTTCGTACACTTACCTTGGTGGATAGCAAAAGTCGTGCCGTTGTACAAGCATTTTACCACCGGATATTCGGTTCTTTTGGATAGAACATCTGCAAGTTTGTAATGTTCTACCAGCTGGCGCGATTCGTACACGATTTGAGCTTTGCGTTTAAATCTCTTTTTCCTCATGAACTTAAACGCCAGTACTATGTGCCTTTTTTCATAATAACTGAACATTTGGCCAATTAGCGAACACCGTTGTATTTGGTCGGCAGGAACATACAAAATGTCGCCTGTTCCGGATTTGGCTTCTATTGTCAGCAAAGTGCCTGCCTTATTATTAACAGCGATGATATCCGGTAAGCCTGTGCTAGATCCGCCTAAACGCCTGGCATTCCAATCCCCGCTATTGAGTTTTTGAACTAGTCTATGCTCGAAACTATAGCCCCTGCTTCTTCGAATATTGACCAAGCAAATCATCTCAGAGACCGAAGCTCGGAATTCAATCTAACTCGGAAAGCCTCTCTATAGAACAATGCATCAACTGATACGTTATCCAACATCTAATGTTCTTAATAAAGTACACATGATCCAGCAAAATATCCGATGTTTCGTAAATCTGAATCGACAAGACGGAAGAGTCTGCGGAATTTACACAATCAATTCGTGAAATGAGCACAGCCCAACCTAATTCTTGATACGGGTAACACTGAATCCATGCCATTACATGTATGTATATAAATAATGCTACTGCCCGGTAACTGACTTGACAGAATCGGTTGCTGACGAGCTAAGAAGAATAGCGAAGGGGGAAGTATTTGATGATGTATGGAGTCGAGAGATTTATTCGGTTGACGCAAGTCATTATAGTCTTCTTCCATTAGCGGTTGTCAATCCAATGGATAAATATGACATACAAAAAATTTGTCAATACAGTTTCACTAATAATTTGCCTATCACAGCAAGAGGCGCAGGAACAGGTCTTCTCGGACAGTCTCTATCTAATGGTGTAGTAATTGATTTTACAAAACACATGAACCAGATTATAGAAATTGAAGACGATTATGTTGTGGCTGAGCCAGGTACAGTCAAAGGTGTACTGGACAGAGAATTGGGGAGGAGAGGGAAATTTCTTCCCCCTGATCCTGCGAGTAGCAATTATTGCACCATCGGCGGGATGATAGCAAATAATTCAAGCGGCCCACACGGACTAGGTTACGGCAGTACCATAGATTTTCTTGAGGCTGTGAGCGTTGTATACGCTGATGGGAGTTACGGGTTCCTCAGTGAACAGAATTCTTGCGAAGAAAGGACAACGCACTTGCTCAAACTACTGTCGCCTTACTTAGATGTGATTCAGAGCGGATATCCACAAGTCAAAAAGAATTCGTGCGGCTACAGATTAGATGCTGTACTGAACGATAGGGGCTTTTGTCCACACAAACTGTTTGCGGGATCAGAGGGCACTTTAGGAC
>DAOM01000358.1 GCA_002501855.1 Candidatus Nitrosopolaris nunavutensis | reverse complement strand
CAACTAATCAACATTTTTAAGAATCTGTAAGAAGCTGAGTACGATTTGTACAAAGATGTCTCAATAATAGCAGGACCATCATCTCTCGATCTGGCTAACGCAATCGCAAAGCATCTAGATGCTGAAGTAGTGCCGGTTGACCTCAGGATATTTCCGGACGGCGAGAGCAAAATTAACATGAGAAGGGTTGACAAAGATTATTGCATAGTAGTACAGTCGACCTATCCTCCAACGGACAGGCATCTTTTACAAGCACTAATGATGATAAAAAGGTGTTCAGAGGATGGAGCCGCAAACGTGTGTGCAGTTATGCCATATATGGCATATTCACGCCAAGACCGAGCGTTTTTGGATGGAGAAGTGGTAAGCATGGCTTTAGTAGCCAAATTGATCGAAACGGTAGGAACCAAGCGATTAATCACGGTGGACATACATAGTCCGGCTTCGTTATCGTATTTTACGATTGATACGCAAAACATCAGCGCTGTTGGTCTTTTGGCAGACTATGCTGCTGTCAAAATCAAACCAAATGCGCCAATTGTAGTATCGCCAGACATGGGAGGTGCTAAAAGGGCAGTCGAATTCGCTAGGATGCTGGGAACAGATACGGTTGCCTTAAAGAAAAGTCGAGACAAGGATACTGCGGAAGTCATTATTGAAGAAAAAGAATTGAATTCTAACGTGGTTGGTAGGGATCTGATTCTTTTAGACGACATGATAAGCACGGGCGAAAGCATTGTAGAAGCTTGCAGATTTCTAAGGAGGTACAAACCCAACAAAATTTATGCAATTTGTACTCATGCGTTGTTGATCGGAGATGCGACAACAAGAATCAAAGCCGCTGGGGTAGAAGAGATCATTTCGACTAATTCTGTTCCCGGGATTAATGCGAAAGTCGACCTCGCCCCTCTTATAACTACTAAACTTAAGGCTATTATTGACACGAAGAAGCACTTACAGTTATAATGTATCAAAATCTACGCAGCGTCGACAACAATAACGAGTGATTATGAGAAGAAATGCAGGAGTCTACTATTCAACGTAAAAAGTATATACTATTCGCGCTGAGAATAACAAGGGGCATTTACGAGGACAGTATGGTTGATATGAAGTTGATTTTTCTTGGAACCTCTGCTGCAGCTCCAACAGCAGAGCGCGGTTTATCTTCAGTCGTGATAAAAAGAGGAAATGAATTATTGTTATTTGATGCCGGTGAAGGCATGCAGCGAAATTTCATAAGGGCTGGTTTAGGAATGAATAAACGAATGAAAATTTTTATAACGCATATGCACACTGATCATTGTGTCGGCTTGCTTGGGCTCTTACAAACAATGTCTTTGCAAGGAAGAGTAATGGCAGTCGATATATATGGGCAAGGAAAATTAGCCGAATTTGTCACGGAAAACATGCGAATAGTAAATTTCGGGCTACTATTTAATATCAATATGCATATAATTGATTGCGAGGGTCTTGTAGTAAAAGAGAAAGATTACCAAATAACTTGTTGCGAATCAAAGCATTTAGTCCCTTCATTTTCCTACTGTCTCACTGAATTTGATAGACCAGGAATTTTTAACATTAGTGAGGCTAAACGGTTCCATATCCCAGAGAGTGATCTTTATAGCAAATTGCAGCACGGTCAGGACATTATCTATGAAGGGGAATTGATAAAGTCCAGCCAAATGACTGGACCGGCGAGGGCTGGCAGAAAAATAGGAATATCTGGTGACACAAGACCCACCCTTAAATTGCGAGATTTCTTCAAGAATTGTGACCTGCTCATCTTCGAATCGACGTACGGTCATGATAAATACCAAAAGGCGGTCAAGAATTTTCATTCTACAGCGACAGAAGCAGCTATGCTGGCACGGGAATCAGAGGTAAAAAAATTGTTCCTTACTCACTTCAGCACGAGATATGAAGAAACATCTGGATTAATTAATGAAGCAAGAGCTATCCATGAAAACGTTGAAGCTGCAGAAGATCTGAAGGTAGTCGACATTCCATACGGTGAGTCTGAGTGATCATACCTGGGTCATAATGGCTGGCTGCAGTCATGTAATTTGAATTTTTGAATGACAATCGATGGTTTGAGAAAGCCAGCTTCTACATTTTTAGGATCTATGCAGTTGCTTATTTGATGAGACGCATTCACATCTTAGTTCCCCAAGGTCATTGCATTTTACTTGATTCTGTTAAAGGCATAATTCCGTTGACTCCGATAACGATAGTACTTGTGTTTAATAGTATAACTCTGTAACCAGTAGGGTTAAAAAGTGCTATATCCGTGATCGTTGTGGAGTTACTCGCCTTGGCCAGCAATCCAGACGGTGAGAGATTGGCATAATACATGCACATATACCCGGGCTTCGACAATTCTTTGACTATCCCTAATTTTGCCGGCTTAAGATTTGTGAGCTGGCCGACTCGTATTTCCAGCGGACTTTGAAGATTCGTATCACAGGGAAGCTTCGCAGTCAAATACCCATTCATTATCTTATACGGCGTCGAGTCGTAAATATGTATAAAGTCTTTTGGAGGGAGAATCTGATGTGATAGCAGAACTGTATCCGAGTCCCTAACAAACATAATTCCAGAATTAGTACGGGCATTTGTATTATTTTTTGCCGTGCTGTTACGGATTTGATCAATTGCGGAGGCCATCAATGATTTCGGACTCATGAAAGAGCCCATTACGGATTCAATAGTCTGATTAGAGACCCCGCCTTTCGCTGTAAAGTGTGTGGCATTTGTCATGTCCTTTATTCCTTGTTGTGCTATTGCCATTGGCGGAAATTCGCCTATCGGAGAGACTGACTTTGACAATACTAATAATACGCTGATGATCGTAAAGCCGAAAACTCCGAAATAGTTCGCTACTTGGTATCCGTCCATGATTGGGAGTAATTTCTTTGCCGAGTAAAAAAGAATAAGTGTTATATTTTATTGATAGATATCTTACTTACTTTCAGTATCAAATACGCATTGGACGATTCATATCGAATCGAGAAATACTTCTTAGAAAACCCTGGGAAAGGATCTGATGAGCTCTACTCCTGTACAAAAGGTTTGTCAGGATACGATCTGATCGTTATCGGTAATGCAGTCAAATTTTAAAATCGGAGTTTCAATCGTTTCTTCCTTGCGTGTAATAAAATTAAAAATAAGGGTAGTAGCTAATGCGTATTTAGATGTACGCAGGCTCATACGAAATGCCAAAATGCACCGCGTGCGGTAAAGAAGTGCGTCCAGGCGAGCTATCAGAAAATTTTATTTGTCCTAAGTGTAAAACTGAAAAAATTTGGCGTTGCGAACAATGTAAAGGAAAGTTAAATAAATATCAATGTGTTGGATGTGGTTATAGAGGTCAGTAGTGATTCTTCAGCTGATGAGATTGATAAACCTGCTAATAGTTTCCTTTTGATCGGATTGCAGCCGATCAAAAGACTCTATAAGTTCCTTTTCTAGTCCGATCTGGGCTGAAATCACCGAACGCAGTTTACTAATATCCATCGGAGTAATACCTTCGATTAAACCTAGGGTAAATGCGCGGACATATTCATTGATAATTTTGCATGCGAAAGATGGAAAGAATCTGATTAGCAATAAAATCCCTTCCCGCATTATTTCGTAGTCAGGGGTACCACTCGGAAGAGATCTAATATATGACTCTAACATTTTCGTTCTGCTAGGACCTACCTCTTCTATTGAAGAGGCAACAAGAAGCCCTGTTTCACTCAATTCATAGAAAGGGACACCCTCCATCTGCAAAGCTTTGGGACCGCGCCGCAACGGCAATCTACCCCCTTCTATGACAACACCTGATGGGATTAACACTTCGTCAAGATCTCTGAAAATTCCAGAGTATATGTTTTGCCATAAAATGCCGTGTCTATCGGCAATAATACGTGCTATAGAAGTCCTTGTTCGTAGCTCCGGGCTCCGCTCTGTCGCAAGATGGGCTATTATTCCTCGCTGCCTTCTTGCCTCCCCAGTAATCTTGTTGTTTCGAGTCTTGAACGTGTCAAATATTGCGATATTACATTTCTGCGATTTCAACGAGCGTCGGGTCCTCCTATAAACGACACTTATGATAATATTTTAATCTGTTGGTATTGGGATATAATTCTGATGAGGAAATAACATGTAAGAAATCCCATACATTCAATTTGCAAATAACATATCCCAACACTATAATGCTAATTAAAATTGAGGGTTGAGCGCTCTCGACAGGAAGGCTTATAACGCTACACGCCCACCACCATATCAAGGAAAATTTGCAAATCAAAGACGGGCTAACGTTTGACGACGTTCTCCTAGTCCCAAAAAGATCTGCCGTCATATCAAGATCTCAGACAGATCTTAGAACTAGACTTTCTACTAATATTTCGCTGAATATCCCATTAATCAGCGCCAATATGGACACCATTACAGAAGCTGGGATGGCCATTGCACTCGCGAGGGAAGGTGGTATCGGGATTGTTCACAGGTTCATGACAATCGAAGATCAAGTAGATGAAATTCTCAAAGTGAAGCGTTCCGAATCAGTCGTTATCGAGCAACCTTATACTGTTAAGGAGACTACGACTGTAAAGGATGCAAAAAAAATGATGACAGATTATGGCGTATCAGGACTTCTCGTTGAAGAAGACGGAAAAAGACTTGCCGGCATCATTACGCAACGAGATATCACATTGGAGAAGAATGGTGGCAGTAACGTTGCAGACTTGATGAGCAAGGATGTGATTACAGCGAAGGAGGGGACCACTATAGAACAAGCCAAGGAAATCCTGCACAATCACAGAATCGAAAAGCTGCCAGTTGTTGATGCGACACGGCGGATCGTCGGTCTTATAACGAGCAAAGATATATTGAAAATGGAGCAATATCCATACGCTTCTAAAGATAAAAAGGGTAGATTACTCGTTGGCGCTGCAGTAGGAGTAAAGGGTGATTATTTAGAACGCACCGAATCGCTCCTGGAAGCTGGCTCTGATGCGATAGTCGTTGATATTGCACATGGTCACAGCGACAATGCGATTAATGCAGTGCATATGATTAAGAAGGCATTTCCATATTGCGAGTTAATAGCTGGAAATATTGCGACAGGTGAAGGAACTAGAGACTTGATCAAAGCTGGTGTTGATGCAGTGAAAGTTGGAGTAGGATCTGGATCCATCTGCATTACGAGGGTCATTACAGGCTCTGGCGTTCCCCAGCTAACGGCAGTAATGGATAGTATTAAGGTTGCAAAAGAGTATAACATTCCAATAATCTCCGATGGGGGAATACGAACCTCCGGCGATTCAACGAAGGCACTCGCAGCAGGGGCATCTACAGTCATGGTGGGAAGCTTATTTGGTGGGACCGATGAGAGTCCAGGCAAGACAATCGTCAAGAACGGAAAAAAATATAAAATGTATAGAGGAATGGCTTCATTTTATGCGTCACTAGGCAGAAAATATAGAGAAGAAGGGGGCCAAACAGCAGACGCAGATGATCTAAATGATTATGTGCCAGAAGGCGTTGAAGCGATGGTTCCATACAAGGGGAGCGTAGTTGAGATTATTAGGCAAGCTGTAGGAGGGATAAAATCCGGGCTAAGTTATTGC
>DAOM01000246.1 GCA_002501855.1 Candidatus Nitrosopolaris nunavutensis | reverse complement strand
CTCGGATCGCAATGTTAGGTATGACTCGGATACTATTGTTAGTTTTAAATGCATTTTATGTTTGTGGGCATAGTAGCGGCCGCTAATTACTTGCGAAGCATCTTGCAAAAAAAGAGATTGAATATAATCGTTAGCTATATGGTTATTTCAAACGAAATGCTCCATCGAGGTCCGGATAAATAGTTTTCTGGACTAAACTAGCCACGTTGCCATATGGGCTTTTTGTATCTATGGCGTTCTTCAACTGCGAGAGGTGGTTAGCAACTTTAGCTATTGTTGACGTTGTCGCAGATGTCGCGTTTGTTGGGAGGAGTGATTTTGTTTCAGTGAGCATCCCTTGTGCCTGTGAAGCCAAGGCTTGGGCGCTTTGAAAAGCAGACATGTTCAGGAAAGTATTTCGGTTCGGCGCAGCACCGGGGGTAGCAGATGCACTACTATTGATATTACTAGTATTACCTCTATTGACACTTGAGATTCCAAACGCGTATCCGTACTGTCTAAGTGTTTCATTCACAAGATCTTTAGCAGCTTCGCCGTTAATTGTAGAATTACTAACATCAACTTTTGGAACGCGTACAGCAATAGCTTCCTGTAATGTGGCATTTAGATTATCGATTTTAGCCTTAACATCTGCTTGTGTAGGAGAGGGATTTGATTTTACTGCGCTTTGCAGGGCATTTGCCGCCCTAACTATGTCAGTTGCAACTCTTTTGTTATTCTCAGACACTTCATTTGACAGGATACCAAATGTGTGATTTGCGTGTACTATTCCCACGACAGATTTCCCATGTTCGGGATCTAACAGAATTCCTACAGGACTTGTAGATTCAAGTGCTTTTACAAATTCTCGCTTTATGATTGAATAGCCCACAATATCGGCGAAAATATCATTTGATGCTGATACTGTTTTGCTTTCCTTTGTATTTGTCATTGTTGTTGTAGGTACTTCTAATGTAGTACTACATGCTCCATTGCTACAACCATTTTGTAACAATGATACATCTCCTACTGCGTGAAATGTGTATCCATCTTCTGTTTGATACACTTTTCCATCGCCTAAATCGTAGAGTGATCCATCTGTTGGAAATGGCTCTTCTGTCATTCTTTTGATTAGTCTGCTGATTTTGTTGGTCATCTCTACATCAACCTTCTAACTAACCCTTTTGTAGGCCGTAGATCAGACCTCCCATTAATCCAGTTGCGCCAGCGATTGGGAATAATCCGATTTCATTTACTCCCGAACTTGCTACATGATTTTGTACTTGTATCGCTGTATGATTTACTATTGTTATGACTTGATGCATTCCGTTTGTTGCTGCTGTATTTGTTGAATTACTTACTGCTTGCCAATTCACTTTTACCCAGCCGTTGTAATCCATATATGCCAGTCCTATAAAGAAAAGTCCCAATACTACAGCAAGTATTTTTGCCACCTTTTTGACTGCGTAGCCAAAAACGAAGCCTATTCCACCTGCTCCAAAGAATAATGCAGCGGGAGGACCGAATACTGATACTATATCCATAGTCATTGTGTTGTTACCTCTTTCTTTTGTGGGAAGAATGCCGACAAGAAATATCCGCCAACCATTACAAAGGGAATCGATATTATTGCAATCATTCCCAGTATTTGTTGTAGGCTCGGCATCATGAAATATCCCGCCAGTAACAAGCCAAAAGAGACACGTAGCGCTACTAGTACGAGTTTACCAATCTGCTCTACCGCTCCGCTCATCGTCATGCTCAATGTAATTTCGTTACCTCCACAATCACAATAACACAAACACACGTTGGCCCATCGTTTTATTGACGATCCTCCCTTCTGGTTAGCAATGCGCACGAAACGCAGCGATAAAACCATTGGTTGTGCAGTTGCAACCTTCCCGAACATCTGTCGCATTTCATTTCTAACATTTGATATGTCATATCATACGTATGATAATATGTTTATATAAGCGTATGTTTATCTGACAATACGTATATATGACAACTGCGCACAAGATACGTGATAAAACGGGCAACATGGTATATTGATGAAGACTTACTCTATAAAATGAAACGGATAGCACTTGATAATAGAACGACATTAACAGAGATTGCTAATCAAGCATTCACTGATTATGTGAATAAACAGCAACCTGTTACTAATCAATCTGTATCAGAAAAGGACGTTAAGACGCTTGCAAAGGATCTACACACTCAGATCGAGAAGGATAGAAAACGTAAGAAATGATTCAACTTCCTCCGACGTTAAGACTTGAAACAATCGAACGTGACTGCAGTCGCTGCGCAGAATGTGGAAAAGATAATACAAAATTGGACGTTCATAATACTATCTCAATCCGTAATGGCGGCAAACATCTACTAGAAAACCTTCTTACATTATGTAGTAAATGCCATAGAACATTAGAATCATCTAGACTTAAACGACCGCATACGAATACGAATCAAGCAATTTCAATGACAGTGACAGTGACTCTGCTTCTATTGATTTCAACGGTGTCATCACGTACAGCACTAGCCTTCGACTTTGGCGTGGACCCTAACCCAATTACTTTCCATAATCCTTACACGAATAGTAGTATTGTCAAATCGACTATTGTCTGTCAAACAGGTACATATGATCTGAACCATATTATAAACAAACCATCTTCTATCTCTATCCATCCCCTAATCATCACTTAATAATAAAATATAAGAATTGTTATCCGTCTACTTTATGATCATTATTTCTAAACATCCTCTTGATTCATACAGTCCTATGTTCGCTAAATGTATTATTGTCATCTTTGTCATATAAATGAAGTGTACTCGATCTTTCTAATTAATATTTCAGTGGTCAAAAATATATCACTTACTTCTTCTATATTCCTAGCACTTGATGTGAAGCATCTCAGATATAGCATAGAATATTATCCTGACTGAGAATAAATGAACCACAAGGCATTAGCAATCGCACCAATCGTAGCAATAGCAGCACTAGCATTGACGGCGGTCGGACTTGCGATAACACAACAGGCTTTCGCATCTTATGGACACAACCACAACCACCACAACCACAACCATAACAATAACCGTAACAGCAACAGCATAGATGTCGCTCAATCGATCAATCAGCTGAATAACTGTACATCAAGTTTATGTGACAACACAGCCCAGAACCAAGCTGATATACACCGCTGATCAAAAGAAAATAAGACACACGCCCTCTCATTTTTTTTGAATACTACCACAGCGACTTTTTACAGCCTACGTAGTTGCAATGTATCCAATCATTAATAACATTTAGTATGCTATGCCACAGTTCGGCTAGGCAATATACACATTGTTACCAGCTGTGGTAATCTGTCATAGCAGCGAATAGATCCATTCCCAGCTTCTTTGCAGCAAATGCTGACGGTAGTGAAATCGGAGTAACGTTGCTAACTCCCCTGGGACTGGAGTTGAATGATCGAATTCCTTCGCTTGGGCGGCTTAAGTAACTGAGAGCTCAACTTACTGACTACAGATAAAGGGAAAAATTACATTCTTCACGCAAGTAACAGAGCCTATCAAATTGAGAAGATAGTATCATGATATCATAGCAGCGAGGACACTCTATTTCGTGCTCTACCCGAGGAATATTATCCTCTCCTCACTTGATTGCATGGGGGTTTCAGCAGAATTTTCAACACCGATCTGAAATTTACTTCTGTCTAAGGACATTTGCCATTCTGTTAGAGTCCATTTCTATTATTAAGTGAATGACCGAGTCGGGAAGAGGGAGATTAAGGGCTGCGAATTATTAATTTCTGATTGTACTGACAGCTTACTACTGACTAGATATCAAACATATCATAAAGAGTATCATTGTAAGTATGCCATTCACAATCTATCAATTACCAAATTTAATCTTTAATGAATTGTCGCGTGTCATATGGAAATTTGATGCGAAATAAATATTTCAGAGATAAGGTGCTCGGTAGAAACTACAGCTGTTACCGAATGATGCTGAGTATGTAGGTCCTCCGATTAGCAAAATTGTAAATCAGTAACAAGTCATTGAGACACAATAAAACGATTAAAACCTTATCTCTAGATAAATCATAATATATCTCCTCACGACATAATTACTCATAGGCAAATGCTCTCAGTAGACATCCCAGATACTATATCGTTCTTTAAAAAAAATGTGGGGATTGTATCAAGGAAGAATTGATTCTTGTGGTGTTGGGTTCCCTAACGATGGCGGTCGTGCCTGTAGCACTAGATTCAAATTCATTATTTGGCCATGTCTGTTTACAGTTAGCACTACGTTATCCCCAATTGATTTATGCAGGTCGATGTAATTTATGAGATCATCTATGCTTCTCAAAGGATGTCCATCAGCTCCTGTTAGAATGTCACCGATATGGGGTGCAGTCGAAGGGTCATTTTGCGTCACTCCCTGTAGGCCTGCTTTTTCTGCAGGACTTCCAGGTTGAACTGAACCAACAACGACTCCTTTATAGTTCCTTGGTAAACCTGCACTCTGCGCCAAATCTGGAGTTATCTTGCCACCAGATATTCCAAGCCATGAATGGTTGAAGGTTCCAGTTTTAGTCAATGTTGCAAGTTCTCTAATAACTGCATTTGATGGAACAGCAAATCCTATTCCAGAGAATCCACCAGTAGCAGAATTAATTGCAGTATTTATTCCTATAACTTGTCCTTGTGTATTCAATAGCGGTCCACCAGAATTACCTGGGTTAATTGGTGCATCTGTTTGAATTCCTCCTGGTATCGCAAATCCCGTATCTGGATTGGGGATTAGACGATCCAATTGGCTCACAATGCCAGTTGTCATTGTATCACTAAGTCCAAACGGATTACCGATTGCTATTACTTGCTGTCCTACCTGGAGAGAAGAGGAATTTGCAATTGTAAGAGGAACAAGGTTTTCAGATGAGAAATTATCAGTAATTTGTAATACTGCTATATCGCCTGAGATATCTTTTCCTATGACTTTCGCTGTATAGGTATTTCCGTCAATAAATGTTATATCGGCTGTACTAGCTCCATCAATTACATGACTGTTGGTTATTATGTGTCCTTGCTTACCGTATACGAATCCAGAACCTAATCTTGTAGATTGACCTGTTGATGGATTGCCATTTGTTATAATTTGTAAATTAGGGTTTGGTGTTCTAGCAGTGATTTGAACAACAGAATTCTCCACTTGCTTAAAGACAGCAGGAAGGTTTGTAGTTTGAGTAGTGGGGTCGTTGGTAGTGGATGGTAGAGATATATTCTTGAACGAAGTGTCAATTGTCCCAGAAGACGATTGTTGATTGGTCGGTGTTAATGGCTGATTTGGATCATTGCCAGTTATCATTTTTCCATCATTTTGTATGTGTGTTACAGTAGCAGCGGGGTTTGCTAAGCTCACTCCCATAGCCCTGGTCTTGTCAAAAACCGACCCTTGCAGTACTATTGCAATTGCAAGTGAAAGTGCGGTTACAAGCATAACTATTTCTTTTCTTTTGCTCATCGCTAGATATGAAGTGAAAAAAGAGTATATATATGTTGCCAAAAATGTCAAGTTTACATTATATTCTTGCCCTTTCGTACATCGTTCGTAGGAAGATGCTCATAGTACAAGTAGCAGCCGCCACGATCAGTGCAATGATTAGTTGAAGCTGACAATAATCCATGAATGATGTTTTTCTTTGGCTATCTTGCTAAATCGCCCCCACAGACATATGATCTATCTTGGAAGAAATTGGTATAAATTCGCTTAAATTCTCGTAAATCCTTTCGAATTGCCATCCTTTAGTTGTTGTTTTTAAAGTCTTTTCTTTGTGGAATTCAAGAAGACCAATTTCAAGCATATCTATTATTACCTCTTTTGCTTGTTCTGGATTCAAGGAAGCTTTCTTAGTTACTTCGGCTATAGTCGATCCCATATTTCTCCGACCAGCCGCCTTCAGAATATCCGAAAATATATCGTATTTATCACGAGTTCTCATTTTGAAATGTCTTGGAACATCTCTGCTTGTATACTATATTATGAAATAATCGTTATTGGATTTGGTTCACATTTTCGAGAATTGTATTAATATCTTGTTTTTCTTCTAGAATGTTTTTCCATGAGTCTCCAGTTCTTTTGATAGCTACAGGTACGTTTAGTATGTTAAAATCTGTTGGCATAATAGAAGATAGCTCTTCCCATCGTACTGGCTTAGATACAGTAGCCGAGGGAGTCGGTCTCGCCGAAAAAATTGACGCTATAGTCTTTCCTTTCGAATTCTGGTTATAATCAAAGAAAACCTTTCCTTTTCTCCTCGCGGTGTTCCATTCCATCGTAATTTTTTCAGTATATCTTCTAACCAAAATCTTCCCTATAACTTGAGCAAATTTTCTGGTCTGATCATATGTATATGAAGGTAGTATTGGAACAAAAATATGTAAACCAGTTTTTCCTGACGTCTTTACGTACGAGCCTATGTTTAGTGTGGCAAGTAAGTCTTTTAGGTAATAAGCTACTTCAACAACTGCTTTGAACCCTTTGGTATTATATTCTGGCTCCTCACCAGCAGCCTCGTGTCCAGAATAGATGTATGGATCCAAATCAAACACTATGAAATCAGGGTAATTCAATCCACACTTGTCTTCCTCTATTTCTGCCCCTTTGCAGGAATCGAAATCTTTGACTCTGCTGTACCATGGATGCATTTCGATACATCCCAAATTTGCAAGCCATAGAAGAGTATCTTTATCGTTGCATACTATGTAGTTGATTATTCCTCCACGACTCTCGGAATAAACTTTTACTGTTTCAACATACTCTGGTCTTTGTTTATCCCAATTTTTATGGTAAAAGTGCTTTCCTAATGCTCCATCAGGATATCGACTTAGAGAAATAGGTCTATCTTTAAGATGTGGCAGTATATA
>DAOM01000072.1 GCA_002501855.1 Candidatus Nitrosopolaris nunavutensis | reverse complement strand
CGATGTTACAATATCCGAAATTCGGGGCTTGTCTTTGATTATCGTTTGCACTTTTCGTAATAAATTGCTGAAAGATGTGTTTCCTTCACATATAGATTTTGGTCTTAGGCATGCAGTCACGATGTCGAGACCATCCGGCTTGTCATCTCGCCATAGTTTCCTGATCTACTACGATACACGATTAATGCTCTACAGAAACCACGTGTAGGAAAACCACTATAATTACACAGACTGCCGATCTGGGCCCCCATTCAGAATCATACTCTGTGGGCATTTGAACCGGTCTTACGTAGTATTGCGACCTTAGCGCGAGAAATTGATATCTAAATTCCACTGCTATCTGATTTTTTAATTTCTATCGTAACCTTATCGCCTACTTTTATGGCCATGTCTTCGTACTCTCTCATACTCACTTTAAACGTAGGTGAATCAGTGACAGCACCACCACCAGTTATCCGGGATATATTTGACATCATCTTCGGTAAATTTTTCATCAAATCTTCTGGGGAAGTGAATGCCATCATGTTTGGACCAAAAGGATTTTGCAGCTTTTCGCTACCACCTTTGTAGTCATTCGGGTCACTAATTGCAACATAGACGTAAGGCGAACCATCCTGTGAGGCTTCAATTCTTGAAATAATATAGTCCTTCTTCATTTACTATCAATTTACACTGCAATAGAATAGACTTATAATTCTTCCAGACACCAACGAACGTTGGACCGCAGCATGGACACCAAAGACCATCCCATCTTAAAAATATGCAGCATTTATGGCAGTGTTTTTGGCCATTCAAATATCTAGCCGTTTTAGTACCGTCTCTTATGAATAATGCATACATGCACATTGATTACCTACCCAGGCCTTGGACATCAATTGTCACCCTTAATTGCTATCTTTCCTGGATCAAGTATGTTTTTGCAGAAACCTTCACCTATGTCTGAATATGTGTTGGCAGATCTTTATGAATGGCTTGAAGCTCATTCTCGTCTCGCAGGTAATTGAGATATATTCATTTCATTTTGACATGCCTAGATCGACAGGCTATCTTTATTCTGATTATTCTATCTTGTTCTTCTTATCTTTTAAGTTGTAATTGTCTCAGCCTTTCCTTATCTCTTTTATTAGTTGGTGACATTCGTAATGCCATACCACAACAAGGACAGTACATACCATCGTGGCAATAATGGCTCTTACCAAAAATAATTTTCGAGTACAACCTCTCACACAGATTCCTGCAAACCATAGTGAATTGTAAGGAAAAAGTCGGACCGCTAAAAATATGGGAGCCACTCACAGAGAGTGGGAGGGGTATGAAGCAACAAGAAGAAGCCGTCTTGGTTGCGTGATAGACATTGACGTCGAGAAGTTAACACCCAGATTATAGCTATTAAATACTTTCAGTACAATAATTTAACTCTGAAAATACAATTCACAACTTTGTTCTTATATACAATCAGGCTCAATTGTTCGATTGTGAAATGTGGAAGAGTTCAGTATAAGAAAATATCGCCTGGCATAACAAGTCATAAAACTGAATATTCTACAGGCACTAGCCATAGTACGAATATGCGTTTCATAATAGAGCTTGCTTAAGATTATTCAGAATAGATTCAACTGAGCCTGATGATAGTGATATGCCATATGGTGATCTTAAAGTGCAGCATCGCCTGCGGCTTTTGTCCCTATGTCATAAGATTCAGCAATATCAGACACAAATATCTTGCCATCATAGGATGAACCAGTACTTATAACGTTTAGCACATCATCTATAATGCGCTTTGCTACCGTGTTTTCTACAATTACTTCAATCTTAGTCCGCGGACCAAGTTCTGGAATGTATGACCTTGTACCTCTTTCGACCTCTACGCTTTCTTGTTTTGACCTACCCCTTCCTTTGACATCATAACACGTCATACCGCCTACATTATGCTTATGAAGTAGTTCGTTAACTGCTTCAAGACGCTCATGCGGAATCAAGAGCTCCAATTTCTTCATACTATTGAAAACAGCAGAGAAACTAATAAGTTTCTCTGACGACACAACCAATAGCTTTCTCTGCGATTAGTTGTTCAGCATCAAAATTTAGCAATCAGGCCAATATTGAATAGTTTGGCCGATTATGTAGGCACGATTGCAGCAAAACGATACCGTATTTATCTAAAAGAAGAATAAAGGAAGAGAAAACATTCACAGTGGATGCAATATGTTATTGCCGCAATACATTGGCAAGTAAGATTGATAACTAACAGTTTGGAAAAGTCAACATAAAAAGCAGGCGTGTTATTGGAAAAGTAACAGTAGAATAAAAGAAAAGTCAGACAAACAATCAGTTACTCCCTTGCATACTTATAAACGATATTTCTCATCGATAAATATTCGACTGTCTGCGACTATCCGTGCGCCGCACCCAATCCAAGTAATTATTTATTGCGCTAGGTAATACTAGGAAATGGTCACTTGAATCCGCTGATAGTTTTAGGTCGAACAACTGCAACTACCACACTATTGATTCTAAGCTTCGTACTAGTATTCTTGTCCTATTCTTCTTTTGGACAGGAAAACCAATCAGTCAATGCTCAAGCAACAATAGCATCAGCGGGAGGAGACGTAAATGTCCTATATGCCGGCTCACTAATATCGGTTATGGAGACTAAGGTAGGTCCTGCTTTCAGCCATTTGGGATATGGCTATAAAGGTGAAGGACATGGCTCAATTCAGGATGCTAATATGATAATAGATGGACAAAGATTTCCAGATGTTTTCATAGGTGTAGGCGAACAGCCAATAACTAAGCTTATAGACAATAATCCTTCTTTAGCAAAATGGGATCTTGGTTTTGCATCTGATGAGTTGGTTATTGCATATAATCCAAAGAGTCATTTTGTAGCAGATTTTGAAAAAGTAAAGACAGGATCCATACCATGGTATCAGGTTCTTGCTAAACCAGGAATCAAATTCTTACGAACAGATCCATTGCTAGATCCAAAAGGTTGCTATACTGTCATAGCAACCAAGCTTGCTGGTATATTATATCATAACTCTAGCTTAAGCTTCTCGATACTAAAAGGAGAAAGAAACCAAGATCAAGTGCGTCCAGAAGAACTTCTATTTACATTGTTGGAGACAGGAGAAGCTGATGCAATCCCAGCATACAAACATGAAGCTATTGAGAGAGGATTTCCATTTATCAGCCTTCCCCCACAGATAAATCTAGGTGATCCCGCTTTTGCAGGTTATTACAAGCAAGCCAGTTGCACACAATTAAACGGATCTTTAAACTTTGGTAAACCAATTGTATTTGATATTACTATTCCGAATACTGTTAGAAATACTGAAGGTGCAATACAATTTGTCAAATTTCTGTTTTCTGACCAAGGAAAAAAAATCTTTGAAAATGATGGTTTTAAGCTGTTACCACTAGCTGCAGGAGGAAATAAGACTGCAATACCACAAGAAATCTCAGTTTTAACTATTAAATGACAGAGGCATCCGAGTCTGCATTATATGTTGGAGAGATGTTGTAGAAATTTTGTCGTTATTCACCATTATAATTCTGGGACTGGCCGCAATTCTTGTAATTTATACTATGCTCCCTATCCTCGGTATAATTTTGAGAATTGACACTTTGGACCTAACATCTTTCCTAAGCTCTCAAACAACATCCGCAATGATGATCAGTTTGGAGACTGCAACAGCATCAACTGCTATATGTATCGTGCTTGGATTACCACTAGCATATCTTATCGCAAGAAGCAATTCCCAAGCTGTTCAACTGCTTAGAGTAGCTACAGCCATACCATTGGCCATACCTCCACTTATCTCTGGAGCATTGCTTCTTAATATTTACGGAGAGGATTCGCCTTTAGGACTGATGGCTCAACACGCAGGTTTTAGACTAACCCAATCAACCATAGGGATTGTGTTAGCACAGGTCTATGTGATCTCTCCATTTGTAGTTTTAACCGCATCTGCTGGCATTGAAAAAGTCGATATAAATTATGAACATGCATCTCGAATTCTTGGTAGAGGACCAGCTATGACATTCTTGACTGTCACTATTCCATTAGCCGCAAAGGAGATAGTAGCAGGAATCAGTCTTGCATGGATTAGGGCAATTGGCGAATTTGGGGCTAATGTCATGGTCGCGTATAATCCAAAGACTATTTCACTCCAGCTATGGGAATACAATGCTTTAGGGGGACTAAAGCTTGTAATGCCTGGAGTCCTAATTGTGCTAGTATTCTCGTTTGCTTCAATTGCATTCTGGTTTTGGGTTATGAATCTTAGAGGACATAGAAGAAAGACAAGTTTAGTGTCGCCTAGTGAGCAATATCATGATCAGGATTGAAGAACTCTCCAAGAGACTAGGTAATTTTCAACTAGGTCCATTAAGTCTGGAAGTTAACGAGGCACAAATACTTGTAGTGTTGGGAAGAAATGGATCTGGAAAGACTACTATCCTTAATCTAATAGCTGGCATATTGCAACCTGACCAAGGGAAAATTTTTCTTGATCAAAAGCTCTTAAATGGCATACCTTTAGAGAAGAGAAAAATAGGATATGTATTCCAGAGACTATATCTATTTCCACATTTGGATGTTTTTTCCAATATTACATTTGGTTTACGAAGTCCAAAGGACAGGGAATTTATTATAAAGACAAAAGAAATGATATTACTGCTAGGCATCGAACCACTACTAACAAGAAATATTCAAAGCCTTAGTGGCGGAGAACAGCAGAAAGTTGCATTAGCCAGGACTCTTCTAACAGAGCCTCGCCTTCTCCTTATGGATGAGCCATTTACAAGTGTAGATATCACAATTAAGCTCGCTTTAATACAGGAAATTAAGGCTATCGTTCATAGACTCAACATTCCAACTATCTATGTGACTCACTATGCAAGCGAGGCCTTCAGTATGGCCGATAAAATAATGATTCTTCATAATGGATATGTAGTCGAGGACGGTACAAGAGACGAAATTATGCTAGAACCAAAGGTACAGTTTACTAAGACACTTATTCAAACCTTATGGTTCTGATTGACCTAGTCTTATTAATGCTCGAGATAATGTAACGAGCACTATGCCATGAAGAGTAGCGCCACGGCTTGCAATAGCCACTTTCAAATTTAGAGAGTTTGGATCTTTTCCTTAATTTTCGCTTTCATGTCTGAAGTCATTTCTTCTGGTTTTATGGCATGGTATTCCCATATATGCTCTATAGCCTTTCTCATGACATCCTCGTCTGTCTCTCCATCTATAACGTAGTCACAGCTAAATCCGACCTGTTCGCATAGTACTTGCTTCATAGTTTGGTATTAAATCAGGACATATTTTATTTTTAATCTAATGATTTGCCCAGGTATACATCATTGAAGAATAAAAACTGGTAGTGAGAGGTGCTTGCGAAGACCACACCTCTCCCTCTCCCTGTTAGCAGCCCCTGTAGTTTTAACTCCAATATCCTAAGCTAGGATACCTGTGGCTCGTCGTAACCTATGTGAAAGATTTGATTCTAGGTTTACTATTGGTGGATCCCATTATGGAACTGGTAAGAAATATTGGAGAAGGTGCGAAGTCTTCTTGTAGCATAATGGCGTGCAGATTGAAATTAAGAGCCTCACCAACTAATAACAAGAACTGTGAACTTGCTTAGCTAGCCAGCACCGGGGCCAAAAACTGTTTATGGGAGAAGGCGCTCTACTTGTTAAAATGATCCAATACGAGCGGTGCTGTCTATAAATGCTTTAGCTTTGGGGTATTGATCTATTTTTTGCCTTATTGGACTCTTTGGTACTGCCATTCTTTTTGTTACATGTCTCCTTTATGGTCATGTAGCATTCACAGTGGTTAAAAATCACCATGTAGTGAAAAAGGGCCATATCTCTGCGTCTACATGTATCTTCTGTCAACAGCTTCATGCTTTCAGCTCTAGCCAAACAGCATAGCAATCAAATAAGAAAAAGTGACCAGCCACTCAACACAAGCGACGGGTCAAGATAGGCACTCTTGTTAGAATGTTCCTGATTCAGTACAGCCATTGTTTATGGGAAAGTTTGGCATTAAGTCGTCATGCATAACACCTGTAGCCGCATTACAGGTACAATGACCTGGATCTGGGCAACCAGATGGACCCCCTGCTGCCTGTACTGTCATCGGTGTCATCGTGGATGTCGCCGTCAAGCCAATGGCTAATATCCCTAGAGTTGCGAGTATTACCATGCTGAATGAGAACTTTTTGTCTGTTCTGATTGTTTTGTTGTCTATGTTTGTCATTGTTTGTCGTGTCTCTATAGTATCCTGTCAATTGTATGTGTAATTATACAGATACATACATAGGTACATAGATAGATAACCAGCCTCCTTACTCTTCAAGTTACCTATGCCTGGTAAAGAAACCGCCGCCCTCACCACAGGACGACGGCCAATACATGAATTAGTTGGCAGGCGCAGACGTTTGTAATTATCTAATCGCTGGTTTATCAGGCCCCAACTAATCACGAGTAAAAAGGTTCAATTGTTAAACCTCTCCCCCACAAATTATAATTATCAAATCAAATGATAACAATGGTTGTCCTGCGGGTTACTACAGACCTTATCCTGACCTGGGGTGCATTTTGACGACAGCTACTATACAAAGTAACGGCGGCAAGACATTGCCAGTCAATCCACATACTGGAATTGTAGGCGGGATTATTAAATGACGAATATACATAAAGTTAGGATACCTGGACTATTCGGAGCCAACAAGCCATTATGTACCATTGGTTTTCCTCTGCGATCTATTTCTTTCTATTTCTTCACCTTTCTCTAGATAGGTGAATACAATACTTTGCTTCTGCTGTTTGTGGACAATTAAGGTAGGCCAAATGAGCTGATAGCTAGAATTTTACTAATTCATTACGTTCCAGCTCGTAACGATTCTCCGCATATATTCTCTCATACTCGTCCTCTTACTCACAATCCTCTTGCTCTCTGTTATGCCTATCTAAATAAGCAGGATTATAAGATCCCACAATATCAACAGGTAGATCCTTCAAGGTTTTTCTAAATCGTCTGGGATTAGTTTTTGTGTCTTCGCTTCCTCACCTGGCGGATAGTACGTTTTATAATATCTCGTACTCGTATGATAAAGATCGTCTAATGCTTCCTTGACCCCTCTCTCTGTCTTTTGATGACAACTTGCGCATAGAACAACACATTTACTCATTTCATGTTCTATTGCAGGAAGTGGAAATTGCTTACTGACCATAGAAGATATTGACCGTTTCTTTGGCATTCCTGTATATTCTTTCACCTATATGATGGAAATTCAAAGCACTCGGATCGTCTTCACCACATACGATACATTCGAACATGCATTTTGTATAAAGAAGCCATTGGCGATAGGCAAACTTTCCATATCTCTTCTGGAAGTGCTTAACCCAGGCATTAGCGCTGCCTAATCTCATGACAACCTCGGGTGTCCCAAATTGCTCTTCGCGGATTCTTACAATAACAGGATTTTCGATAAACATACATGATTTTATCAGAAAGGGGTTTATATGTGTAAATCGTACTTATCTTACTATTCTACTAGTAGTCGATATAGGAATAGTAAGTATACCGATTATATAGGAATATCAAAACACCTATTATGATTGCATGAAATAGACCAGCCTTTTCTTTTTTGTATCATGGGTGTGTGCTCTATATCTACCTGACCTAGGTTTAGAACGACGGCCAGACATGATTGATTGACTGAAGTTACTTCACAGTCAAATAAGAAGATATTCTCCTAAGCGTGTCATTCAAGGCACGGAAATGAAACCGTTATTTACGCTCTTTTTCTTGGAGTAATATTAGAGTAAACGACAGTAACGACGATATTCTAAAAAGTTTTAGGAGGCCAAGCGGTCATGTACTGTATAATAGCTAGCTTGTAGCACAATAGATA